>JAHINB010000021.1 GCA_018896215.1 Patescibacteria group bacterium | reverse complement strand
TGAAGAAAAGGAGAAAGAGGGTGAAAAAATATGGCGAAAAGTAAAAAGATAGTCGTAAATCGGAGAAGTGCCATTTCGGGAAAATTTGTTAAAAAAACTTATGTCAAAAAACATAAAAAGACAACCGAGACGGAAAGGAACAGAAGAAAAAAATAAAATTGGAGGTGATACTAATAATGTTTAAGTATAGGAATTACGAAAATATGAGCTGGAATGAGCTTATCAAGGAAGGCAAGAAAAGAGGGCTTGATAGACAGATCCTTTCTTTTAAAGGTGTGGAGGGTGCGGGAGAACGAGATCGTATTGAAATTATTCGCCAACTGAACTTAATGGATCAACAAAAATATTCTAGAGACACTAGGTTAATTGCTCTAATTTCAGTAGTGATAAGTGTTCTTGCATTGATTTAATTACAAAAGGAGGAAATTGAAATTGTGGAGGAGGTGTTTAAAAATGCCAAAAACTGCAGGAACTTTCATTAAAATACTGCCTGCCGATTTTCAAAAAAAGGCAAAAGGAATTCTAGTTTTTTGTAAAAATAATGTTGGTCGTGTTAGAAGCAAAAAAACTTGAAGAAAAGAGGCTGAATAACTAACGGATAAATATAAACAATGTTTCGGGAGTGTTTCTACCTTGATCAAAAACCGGAGTTACAAGGATAAAAACAACCCCCCATTGATAGGAGGTGATAATTGTGGCAAAAAAAATAATTTTAAATTCAAAACACTTAGGTGACAGTGGCATAACTCTACTGGTGAATAAGAACAACAAACACATGATAGAAATATATTTAGGCAATGAAAAAGAGCCGAGAGGATCCCTGTGGTGGGAATATCAAGGCAGTTGCATAAATCTAAGGAGATGTGGTGAGAAAGAAATTGATGGGAGCATAATAGTAAAAAACGAAACAGCTTCCTTGTTGTTAGAAAAATAATGGACAACTTTGAGGATTGTCAACTTGACGGGTTATAATGTATTTATGAAGATAGAAAAAAAGGTTTGGACGAAATATTTTCAGGCAATTATAGTATGACTGGAACAAAAATTTCCAACCGATGAGGAAGTAACAGAAAGTCTTAAAATAAGAGACATTTACAAATCGCAATCTAAAAACAAAAACTATTTGTTGGAAATGCTAGAGAATAATTATCATAAGTTTAATGAGCAAAATATGAAAAAAACACTTGCGACTATTAAGGAAATATCGAATCTTGAAGTGCCAGAAGTAATAAAAGCTACTGTTAAGGCTTCTGTTGAAGTATTAACAGCAGTTTACAATAATCCAAAATCGGCACTTATTTCACTTAGCAATGTCGCACAAAGACTTATTGCAAATGAGCATTTAGCATCTGTATCAAACGAGTGGGAAAAACTTAAAGAACAAGGGAGAATTAAAAAGACATACGAGAGTAGTCTACAAGCCAGATATACTTTATTGGAACTATTAAAATTTCTTGAAGAGGGTATTCCAGACAAGGACAGATTTGAAGTTATGAAACGAATACTATTAGTAACAGCTACCGAAAAATACTCAACCCAAGAAGATTTAAGACCTTTGGAGTTTATGAAAATTGTTAGCTCACTTTCTAGTGGTGCTGTAATTTTGCTTTTAGCAAGTTACAGATTAGCAAAAAATCCCCCTCCCCCAATGAGTGATTCAACGCAAAATCGCGCAGATGAAAATGAATGGATACGCATCGTTCTAATAGAAACTAATCTAGGTTATCCCGAATTAGTTAAAAAATACGAGGATGTTCTAATCAAGGCTCAATTGATAACTGGTAGGGCAAACAGGGATGGTAGCGGTGTCAGAATTGGAAACCACTTCAGACTAACACAGCTTGGGTATGATTTATGTGAATACATTGATCATTACGAAGATTTTGGATTAAGTTAGCGATTGTTAGATGAATTTCCTTACCATAGAGGAATACTATTATTGATGTGAATAAGAAATTCCGCATTGTTGTAGCTTTTCTTGGAATACTCGTCTTTCTAGCATTTTATTTTTCACCCGCAAAATTGCAATTTCAAAAACTTAATACCAATTCTAATAAGTACAAGGTTTTAATAGCTGATTTTAACAACAAGCAGTGGGCTAAGTATGATAATGAACTACAAAAAGTAGAGAATGCTTCTGCACCTATCATAAAATGTAGAAATCGACTTGATGCTGTGAAAGATTCTTTGCTTGGCGACTACAAACTTGCATTAACAAAGGAATTGACCGGTGACAACGAATTAACTAAGGAAGAAGAATACAAAAGTAATTTATATGTCTCGATAAAACAACTTTCAGGAAGTATGTACGGTTTGACCTATTGGTATGATGTTCAAGCAAGCGGAAAGCGTAATTTTGATTGGGGTATATTTATTGTGGATGCTCCATCGAACTACAACGAATCGAGATATTTAAAGGAACTGCACGATGCAGAAGAAAATTATGCGATAAAGATTAGAAGTATACACGATGATTTTGACAAAATAGAAAAGGTGTATTGTCCGCAAATTGATTTACCGGTTAAATTTCCCCTCTTTGTAAAGACCTGCGTAGAACTTGCTAAAGCAAATCATTCCTTTAGGAAAGAGCCTCTAAGAACCAGCTACGATTTGGAAGAGGAGTTTCTATTAGACCTCTCCGAGTACAATAAAGAATTAGATCGTGATCTAGAAAGGTGTAATAATCAAAATTTCTAACTCGATAAGTTACAAATACTTCCTATCGTAAATTTTGGCGCGTGTGTACTATTCATTCAAAACAGAAACCAACTCTGCAGTTTCAAATTCTGGAATTGTGATTATATCCGAAGTTTCCATAAAATAGGTTCTAATTTGATCTACGGTTCGCAGCCATCCTTCGCCAAGGCTACGGGATGGCACGCCTTCTATAAAATTATGGTCGTAGAGTTACAAATCTATAACCTTTAATAACATCTGCCGTTTTTATCTGTTTTCCTACTGTTGCAATTTTTGAGTCGGTATAGATTCCCACGCGCAAGCGCGTGGTACTATATAACGCCCCGCCATAGGCGGGGAATTTATTGGAAGATTCATCCACGGGCAAGCCCGTGGTCTTCTCTAAATCTTGTTATAAAAAGAGCCTTCCCAATCCAAGTCGTTAGCTTCTCTTATACCCCTAATCGCCAAAGAACCAGAGCTGGTTATTGCATATTGATCTTTGGGCAAATTTAATTTATCCAGCTCTTCCAATAAAATGTCAATTTTCATATACTAACTATAGCATATGAGATTTGCCCAAATAACAGGAAAGTAGTATAAATGGGATACCAAAAAGAGTTCGGTACTTCCGAAACCTTATTTCAATGATCTAAGGAGGGCACCATGCAAGCGGACAGTGTTTTCCGTTGTTCTGCATGGATGGGAATCCATGGCATTAACATTTACAGTCCTACTGCTAATGTTATGCCACTCCTGCAGAATCCGAAGCTTGTGTACTCTGTTCCAGAGTACAGGTGTAACGATACCCTGTCGGAATCGGGATACTCGTTGGAGGTGATTACTTCCGAAGGGTCGTCTTTCTCGTTGAAAATAGACTATGGTGGTAAGGGTTTTACCGTCGTCTCTAGTATGATTGACCTAGTGGCGGGAGATACACTTCCGTATCTGATCCACTCCATTCTAGAAGTGCAACGACTTGAGAATGGTCAATTTACCATGCGCGCGGCGGCGGTTGCCAAGGACGGTAAGGGCATTCTGCTTCTTGGTAGATCTGGGGCTGGGAAAACCTCGGTTTCTCTGTCACTTTGTAGAGACCACGGGTTTTCTCTTGTTGGTAACAACATCGTGCTAGCAGGAATGAAGGATTCTTGTGCCTACCTATATGGTGGCGAGAAGATCTTTCGGTTTAGAAGGGCAAGCGTACTTAACTACAACACAGACCTTCTAAATGCCTTTAAGCCAGAAGCCCAACATCTTGATGACTGGACTGCGACTGCAACAGTAATACCAGAGCAACTTGGAATTACTGTTTCAAAAGGCAAAATCCCAATCGTGGCGGTTTTGTACCTTCACTTGCTTAACGAGCCAGAAGCCGAACTTAGGGTTGAACCAATGAACCCACTGTTCAGTCGGCTTTTCTTGTATGAAATGTCCTCGGCGTACATTCGTGGAATTTGCTCACCAATCCTAATTGGTTCTGATCTTAGGTTTGGTGGTTTTTTCCCTTGCTTGGATACGCCAGAATTTCATGCCCGAAGGGTCGAGTTTATCAACTGGGTTGTAGAAAATCCCCACTACAACTATGTTTCGGGGTCAATGGATTCACTCTGCTCGTATGCAGTTTCTATCTAGGGGTACTTGCAGCAGCAACGCAATACCCCTTATGTTCTAAATTTTATAAGAGAGATTTATATATTATTAATATGATTAAAGGAGTAGTTTTAGATTGGTTAGGTACATTATCCCCGGGAATTTTAGAAGGATATTTTCCAAAAAATATTATTAAGGATAAATTTAATTTTAGTGACGAGCAGATTACTTTGTGTGAAACACAATTAGCATCTTTTATCCCACCATTTCAGCCAAAAAATATAGAGGAACAACGCGAAATTTTACTTTCTCAATATCAGTCTGTTGCTCAAAACTTACCAACTAAAGATCAGGAAAATTTTGTGGAATTTTTAATGGATTGGAGTTTTGAAAAAATAACCCCTACATTGTATCCAGACGCACTATCTACATTAGAACAGCTAACTGACCGAAAATTCTCTATTGCACTACTTACAAATGGATGGCCGACTCGCCTCTCGGAAGTACAAAGATGTGGTGTGGCAAATTTCTTTAACACAATTTTAATTTCCAATGTTGCCGGTGTTGCTAAACCAGATCCAAAGGCTTACCAAAATGTTAGTGATGCTTTAAAATTGCCTTTTGAGGAACTGTTGTTTGTTGATGACAAGGAAAAATACCTTGCTCCTGCACAAACACTTGGAATGCAAGTAATTCTTATGGACAGGGACGGAACAAAAACTCAGTCGTCTTATCCCACCATTAAAAATATATCGGAGGTTGCTAGTTTCTTAGAAAAATGAATTTACAAATAGTTGAATCTCTTTATCCTGATATAAACGCCAGAAGTGTGGAGATTGTTGAACGGAAAGGTTGGGGTCACCCCGACACTCTTGCTGATGGTGTTGCCAACGCCATATCATATTCCTACGCCCAGTATTGTTTAAAGAATTTCGGTTGTATTTTGCATCACAATGTAGACAAAACATCCCTTTTAGGGGGAGAATCTGTTGCTGGATTTGGTTTTGGGAGTATTGTTAAGCCTATTAGAGTAATTATTAACGGAAGAATGAGCAACTCCTTTGGACAGCAAGAAATTCCCACCTTTAACATTGCGTCCGAAGCTGCCAAAAAATATATAACTAAAGTTGTACCTTCGATTAACTCCTCCACAGATATTGAAATATACGATTTTTTAAATCGTGCAGGTGGTGCACCACATAAAGGTAAAAATTGGTTTAGACCAAGATCAAAAGAGGATCTACCAGAAATTAAAAATCCAATTGCAAATGACACTGTTTGCTCTATTGGATTTTACCCTTTCTCAAAGGTAGAACAACTAGTTATTAATTTAGAAAATCTCTTTTATAAGTCCATATTTGAACCAAAGTTTGAATATATTGGTTCTGATATTAAAATAATGGCGGTTCGTCTAGACAATGTTGTTACTCTTACCATGTGTGTTCCTTTTATCGGTGAAAAAACTCCAAATATTGAGTTTTATAAGGAACAGTTACTAGAAATAAAGCAGATGGTACAAACATACGCAAATAACTGGTTAGGGGATAAATACAAAGTGGTTGTAAACATTAATACCAGAGACAATGACGAACGAAATGATCACTATATGTTAGCAAAGGGTACTGCGGTTGAATCTGGAGATGAAGGGGTTGTTGGTAGAGGAAATAACACCTCGGGTTTTATCCCAACACTTCGTCCTTACAGCATGGAAGCACCTGCTGGAAAAAATCCCACATACTTTGCGGGTAAGGTATACGATTACTATGCAAGAAAGATTGCGAGGTGCATATCCGAGGCTACTTTATCTCCTGCGATTGTGTATGTCGTTACCCAAAATGGAACTCCTCTAAATAATCCTACCCATGTGATAATTGAGCTTGGTAAAAGTAATAAAGAAACTAAGGAAATCGCAAAAAAGATACTAGATCGCGAATTTGCAACCATGGGTAACTGTGCGATGTTAATTCTAGAAGAACAGAGCAAAATTTATGGCTTTTTAGATACCTAACTATCTATGAAAATTCTAGTATGCTATCCCCACGCTTGTTTTGGTGGCGGTTCGTCTTATTATATGCGTTCGTTAGCAACGGAGTTGTCAAAGAGTAACGATGTTGCCGTTCTTATTCCCGAATCTTCTAAGTCAAAAATTAATTTAAAAACTTACGAATGGAAAATTCCTTTTAGAGTTATGGGTTCTTCTAACACCTATTGGGCAGATGCTAAACAATACACCAATCTTTCGGACAAAGAACTCGCAACCTATACCAATGCCCTTTACGAAGGCATGAAAGATGCCGTCATTAAATTTAGACCCGACACTATACATTGTCATTTTATGCTTCCTAGCGGGTGGGTAGCGACTCGTATTCACAAAGAATACAACATACCGGTTATTATTACTTCTCATGGAGCTGATCTAAGGGTTATGGAATTGGACAAACGATACTTACATGAAAGCTTGTGTTTAATTTCAGAAGTTTCTTGTATAACTAGCGTATCTCCAAACCACAGTAAGTGGATTAAAGAAATTTTTAAAGATGCTAAATCACTTCGAGTTGAGTGTGTTCCGGGTGGTACAGATACAAACTTATACAAACCAGATATTCCAACAAAAACCGTGGAAGATTTGTATGGTGTAAAAACAAAAAACTTTGTTCTTGGTGTTGGTAGATTTCAGGCAAGAAAGGGGTTTGATGCATTAATTAAAGCAGCAAGAGACATAAAAATGGACATACTACTTGTTGGGGATGGGTGGGAAACGGAAAATTTAAAAAGCTTGATAAAAAGATCCGGCATTAAAAATGTTAAATTGCTAGGTTTTTTTGATCCTGATAAGAATTATCTCCTTCGGCAACTGTACACCTCGGCATTGGTTGTTGTAATCCCCTCACTAACAAGAGAAGAAACACTTTGTTTTGTTGGTCTCGAAGCGTTGTCGTCAGGAACTCCGCTTGTTGCTAGTTCTGTTGGTGGACTACCTTTTATTCTTAATGGTGGTAAATATGGAAAACTTGTTGAACCAGGAAATATAGAGATGCTCGCACAAACTGTAAATTCTTTAATTTCCGACAAGAAAGAGTGTATTAGATTAGGAAATCTTGGGAGAAACCACATCGTAAATAATTTTACATGGTCTGTTATTGCCCAAAGATTTACTGATATTTTAGAGAGTTTAACAAAAAATATCTAAACCAGCATTTCTGCAAAACCTGTTCTTGACACTCCCTGGTAGAGAGTGCTATATTTTCAGTCAGAACCTGCCCATGTTATTGCAGGTTTTCTTTTTAGCTAAGCCTCTGTCCGGTAAAGCTTGAAGATTACAAATTTGGACAGCGAAAGGAAACATATCGATATGACTGCAAAAAACGCAAACAAGCAATGGACCGATAAGGACATCGCCAATGTTAAAGAGCTAGTCAAAGAGAACACTCCTACTAGAGTTGTCGCACTGAAACTAGGTAGAACAGAAAACAGTGTTAGATCAAAGGCGTCGGATCTAGACTTATCGCTCAAGCCCGTAAACCAGTCTCCTTATAACAGAAAGAAGAAATAGTTCTTTCTCTACTGGTGCTCGGGTTAGCAATAACCCGAGCGTCGGGATAACATAACCTAGAGAATAAGAACTATTAAAACCTCTCAGCACTGTCTCATTTGTCTCACTTCTGAACGAAGCGAAGAAGCAAGGTTCCCTTATTTTAGCCTAGAGAATATAAAGGTTCTAGACCACAGTGTTCAGCCATCCTTCGCCAAGGCTATTGACAATTCCATAATCTGTATAATATTATACTAAATATGGGATCGTTATCAATATTAGAAATCTACAAAATTCTTAAGGAAAATAAGGTTGTTTTTTTTGACTTTGTCACGCTGTCTAAATTAACCAACTATTCAAATAAAAATACCCTTTATAAGATTGCTCAAAAACTTGAGAAGAAAAAAATTATTAAAAGGCTTTCTTTAGGATTGTTTTTGTTTTCGGAAGCAAAAGTAACCGAGTTTGAAATTGCAAACTTTGTTTATGCTCCCTCTTATATCAGCTTAGAATCCGCGCTGTCGTTTTATGGAATTCTTTCTCAATTTCCCTACACCATAACATCGATCACAAGTAAAAAGTCAAAAAGATTGCTCATTGAAAATAAAGAATACCGATACAGCAAAATAGACGATTCGTTGTTTTGGGGATACGAAAGAAAAAAAACTATTCTTATAGCCTCGCCCGAAAAAGCTCTGTTAGATTCCCTATATTTTGCTTCAAAGGGTTTGATAAATATAGATTTAAAGGAAATGGATTTAACTATCTTAAACAAAAATTTACTCGTAAAGCTGGCAAAAGAATTTAATTTTGAAGCTATTGGGGATAAGGTTAAGGAGGTAACAAGATGATCAGTCAAACAGATCTTATAAATTATTCAAAAATTTACAAAATAGATCAGTACACGGTTCTTAGAGAATACCTCCAAATAATTTTTTTAAATTCTCTTTACAAAAAAAAGGGAAGTTCTGGCGTTGTTTTTAAAGGTGGCACAGCAATTAGATTGATATATGAGTCCCCAAGATTCTCGGAAGATTTAGATTTTAACACCACACTAAAAATGAGTTTATTGAGGAGTGTTTTAGGAGACTCGTTGACCGATGCAAGAAAAGTTTTTCCTAAGCTATCACTAAAGGAATTAAATACAACACAAGGCTTTAGCGCGAAATTGTTTCTTGAGAATGAAATATCTCCAATGCCTTTGACCGTAAAACTTGATTTTTCTATGAGAGAAAAAACCATAGAAAAATTTAAAAGCACAATTGCTACTGAACTGCCTGCAAGCAACTACTCATTGATTATTGTTATGACACAAAGTGAGATATTGGCCGAAAAATTGCGAACGATTTTTCAAAGAAAAAAAGGAAGGGATATTTATGATATTTGGTATTTATTAAATAAGAAAGTTATCGTAGACAGTAAATTGCTCGATGAAAAATTTAAATTAATAGACAGAAGTTTCGATATAACTGATGTAATAAAATATATCGCATCCTTTGATAAATCGATTCTGGAAAAAGACTTAACAAAATATCTGCCACTAGATCAAAGGCATTTGCCCAAAAATCTTCCAGAGTTAATTAACGATAAGTTACGTTCCTTGTACAAGATTTAAGAATTAGATCTTTCATCCACATCCTCCCAAAACAACAGTGACCCCTCTAAATTAGGTTTGTATTTTGCCTTGATGTTTGGATCTTTTATAAAGCTATTAATATCATCTGCGCGGTCTTGAGCTTTTGCGGATGAGGAATAGCATCGTCCGTAAAGATGTTTGCCAGCGGCGATTTTGTAGCCAAAATTTTCCAAAACCTCAATTCCTTTTTCTAGATCCTCTCTAAAATCATTTACAAATCTAGATGGAGCAACCAATCCTATGCAATCTCCTTGTTTTAATACTTTAGGTTTTACTGTTTCTCTCATATCAAGAGTTTATAGCACGACTGTGGTTTGTGCAAATTCTGGGATCGCGATTATGTCCGTTGTTTCCATAAAATAGGTTCTAAGTTTGTCCCCTCCAGAGGCGGGCAGGCACAGTTCGCAGCCACGCTTATTGAAGAAGTTCTTTCCAGACCTTTGGGGTGACAATAATATCCAAGTCGTTGGCTTCTCTTATACCCCTAATCGCCAAAGAACCAGAGCTGGTTATTGCATATTGATCTTTGGGCAAATTTAATTTATCCAGCTCTTCCAATAAAATGTCAATTTTCATAGACAACTTTTGAATTCTAAGCTTTTGGTTTGGTTGTTTTGATATTTAATTCTTTAAGGGTGCTTTCGGGTAATTCTGTTGGCGCTCCCGTTAAAGGGTCTTTTGAGGTACCCGTTTTTGGAAACGCGATTACTTCTCGGATGTTGGGTTCGTTTTGCAAAACAGCCACTATTCTGTCTAAACCAAGAGCGATACCCCCATGCGGAGGCGGGGAAAATGAGAACGCCTTGATTAAATGCCCAAATCGCTTTTGAATATCCTTATCCGATAACCCCAGAATAGAAAAAATGGTTTTTTGAAGCTTTCCGTTGTGGATTCTGATACTTCCCCCGCCAATTTCAAATCCGTTTAGAACAAGGTCGTAAGTATCCGATTTAACTTCAAGTGGCTTTTCCTTGAGTTTATCTATATCTTGATCTGTCGGCTTTGTGAACGGGTGATGTGAAGATACAAGCTTCCCTTCACTGGAGCTCCATTCGAAAAGAGGGAAATCAACAACCCAACAAAATGCCAGCTCGTCGTTATTGCCTTTATCTTTGCGTAGATCCGGCTTATCCGTGCCATATTTTTCCATGGCATCTTCATAGCTCATTTTTTTGAAATCACTAAATGTCAATTTTTTATCAGGATATAATTTTATTACCAACTCTTTCAGCATAATTTCAATAAGTTGTATAACATCGTCTTTAGACACAAATGACATTTCTATATCAAGTTGCGTAAACTCTGGTTGTCTGTCTCCTCTTTGGTCTTCGTCCCTATAACATCGCGCTATCTGAAAATATTTTTCAAACCCGCTAATCATTAATAGTTGTTTGTATTGCTGTGGAGATTGAGGAAGCACAAAAAACTTGCCGGGATATATTCTTGATGGGACAATATATTCTCTTGATCCTTCAGGTGTCCCTTTAGTTAATGTAGGTGTTTCTATTTCTATAAAATCTTGCTCGCTTAAAAAGTCCCTAAAAAACTTTGTGATATTCGCTCTCATAATTATGTTGTTTCGCATTCTCTCGGTTCGCAAGTCCAGATAACGGTATTCCAACCTTAATGCTTCGTCGACATTAAGGGTATCTTCGAATACTTGAAAAGGTAAATCTGCTTTCAATTCAGAGAGAATACTTAATTGCGCGGGTTCCAGCTCAATTGTCCCTGTTAAAATGTTGGGGTTTATCAGTTTTTCCGGTCTTTTCTTTATAGTTCCTACAACCTTTATTAAATATTCCTCCTTGATATTATCAACAACTCTCAAAAGCTCTTTTTCAGCAACCACTATTTGAAGAATCCCTGTAAGATCGCGTAAATCTATAAAGACAATCTTCCCGTGGCTTCTGATGCGATGCGCCCAGCCTATCAGCTCAATGGATTTATCTATTTGGTTCGGGGTTTCTCGGATTCTCATGTTTTTCATTATAGTATTATATGCGTTTTTGATCTAGGAAAAAAGATCCAAATTCATGATATATTTAATCTATGGAATTTGAGCTACAGCCAACTCCAGTCGTCAAAAATCCCCTGTCGTTTACAACAGGTCGCAAGATTTTCATGTATACAACGAGCGCTCTTTTACCACCCTTTGGTTTAGGCTGGGCGTTTAAATACCTTAAAAACCAAAACCCCGAGGGAAAAAGAGTAGGGTGGGTAATAATTGCCATTACAGTTGTCTCCTTGATAATTAACCTAGCAGTTTTCACCAAGCTCTTTAGTTCCTTTAGTAACCAGCTTACAGACCCTAATATTCAGTTGTATAAGGATTTGGGATATTAGCCCTATTTCATAAGGGTTCGTCCCAAATGGGACGAACCCTAATAAGAATTATTTGTTCTGACCTCTTAGAATTGGGTTTAATTCCACAGTTTCTGCCACAACCGCCTGATCTTGACTTGGCGTAACAATCACCGCCACTGTACCTCCAACTGTAAGATCTGTTTTTGCCACATCTTGAGATTTGGTATATTTTGTAGTATCGGATAAAATTACAATTTTGGTGCTTCCATCTATCAACTTTACTGTCATTGATTTATCGTCGAGTGCTACAACTTCTCCAGATATTGGTCTTGCCATTCCAGCGCCACTAAACCCAGCAACATTTCCTTGACGAACCCCAGCATTTTGACTTCCGCCTGGTATTTGTCCTCTTTGAAGGTTATTAAATTGCCCCCTGTTACTACTCTGTTTCTTTTGATAGAGAGTTCCACCAAAAAACCCTCCCACAAGAGCTATCACGATCAATCCTCCCAGGATCATATTCAATTTGTTCATAAAGATCACCTCCTTTTTAAGCATCTATTCATATCTCAACACTTCTATCGGTTGCATGCGAGAAGCCTTGCGGGCGGGATACATTCCAAAAACTATCCCGATAACAACCGAGACTACAAATGCTAACAGCACCGACTTAAAAGAAACTGTAAAAGCCAACGATAGGGCACGACTTAAAAAATAAGATGACAAAACACCCAAAAACACGCCCAACAAACCCCCTAAAAAAGTTAAAATCGCTGATTCAATTAAAAATTGGTACGAAATTATTTTTCTTTTTGCCCCCAATGCTTTCCTCAAACCAATCTCACGAGTGCGTTCAGTTACAGTAACCAACATTATATTCATGATTCCAATCCCACCAACGATCAACGAGATCGCCGCAATCCCAGCTAAAAGCGTAGTAAAAGTGCTGGTTGCCGAGGATGCCGTATCTAAAATATCTTGTTGCGAGAAAATGGAAAAATCTGCCTTGCTGGGGTCGCTTAATTTGTGTCTTTCTAACAATAAATAACCAACTTCATTTTGAGCCTGCGTCATGACTTGAGAACTTTTGGCCTCTAAAGATATGCTATTTAAATAATCGATTCCAAAGATTTGCTTTTGAGCAACAGAAAGGGGAATAAAAAGCAGATCATCCTGATTCATAAATCCAAAACCGCCTTTAGAAGTGGTTACTCCAATGACAGTAAAGGATTGCCCGTTAATTCTTATTGATTGTCCAAGAGGGGTGGCGTTCTCCCCAAAAAGATCTGTTACTACTTGAGGCCCCAAAACCGCAACTCTAACACCAGCTTCCTGATCCCTTTGAGAAATAAAAGCTCCCTGCGCAATTTCAATTTTATGCACGGTAGCATAGGTGGAAACAGCTCCTATCACTTGAGTATTGGTATTGTTCTTTCCAGTTGTCACTTGAAATCTTCTAGACACCTCTGGGGAAACCTTTTCTACCGAAGTAACAGCGGGTGATGTTGCGATTGCTATAGCATCATCAAAAGTTAGCGTCGTTCCTCCGCCGGATGCGCCCCGCACAGTTTGGTTGCGTTGCGATTGGGGACTGACAGTTAGCAAATTTGCCCCCAAGGATTGAATCTGACTTTCGATATTGGCCTTGCTTCCCTCACCCAAGGAAACTAAAGCGATAACGCTTCCAATACCTATAACAATACCAAGCACAGCAAGACCTGTTCGCATTTTGTTTATGCTAAGAGTGTTTGCACTCTCTAAAAATAGTTCTATGGGTTTCATATTTTTTTCGTTCCAACCTCTACTTTTCCATCTTTTAACGAAATGATTCTCTCGGCATGACGGGCGATCTCCCTCTCATGAGTAATCATAATGATAGTATTTCCAGCGCGATGAATTTTTTCAAAAATCTGCATAATCTCTTCAGCTTGGTTAGATGCGATATTTCCCGTAGGCTCATCGGCAAGTAGAATTGCTGGGTTTAAAACTAACGATCTAGCAATTGCCACCCTTTGTTGTTGCCCTCCCGAGAGTTGATTTGATTTGTGCTCCATCCGATCGCCAAGACCCACCAACTCTAAATACTTCTTAGCTCTGGTTTCTCTTTCTTCTTTAGAAACACCGGCATAAATCATGGGTAAAATAACATTTTGCAAGGCGGTGATTCGGGGCAAAAGATTATAAGCCTGAAAAACAAAACCAATTTGAGAATTTCTAATAGCAGCCAATTCATCGTCGCTCATTTTTTCCACATTTATCCCATCCAAAAGATATTCTCCCTTTGTTGGCACATCCAAGGCGCCTAAAATATGCATTAAGGTGGATTTACCGGAGCCCGAAGGGCCCATAATGGCAACAAACTCACCTTTGTCGATTGTTAAAGAAACATCATCCAAAGCAATTGTTTTCAGCTCTCCCATTTTGTAGATTTTAGTCAGATGGGATATTTTAATGATGGGTTTGGGGTTCATACTATCTGCCACCACCACCGACATTAAAGACACCGCGGGTATTGCCAAAAGGCGATGGGGTTGTTCTATTAGTAGTTGTTTGAGCAACAGTTGTCCCAGTAATTACAACATCCCCTTCGTTTAACCCGCTTAATATCTGCGTTTGAGTATTGTTTGAATCCCCAACAGTAACTGTAATTTGTTGAGACGCGTTGTTAGAGAGAATCTCTAGATAGTTGCTTCCGTCGTTGGATGATTTAACACTGGACGATGGAACTAAAATAGCGCTATCGGAAATTTTAGTGATTATTTCTACTGTTACCCCCATGTGAGGATAGATCTCAACCGTTACCGGATCTAAAATAATTGTTACGGGATAAGAAGTAACCCCAGAACTGCTACTGCCATTGGTGTTAACAGACAATACTTTACCGGTAAATGTCTTATCTGGATAAACATCCAAAACTAAAGAAACCTTTTGATTAGATTTTACATAAATGATGTCCATTTCGGTCAGACTTACAGTAGCAATAAGGTGGCCATTAGGATCGCTAATATTTCCTATTGTTTGCGCGGAAACAATTGTTGCCCCGCTTGTATTACTAGTAGTGGAGCTGGCGGCTATAATAAATCCAGGAGCAAGCGCGACATCGCTAATGATTCCTGCGGAAGGCGCGATAATAAGAGATGAGTTTTCTTGATAATCGCGAAGCTCGGAAGCAACTTTAGCGTACGCCGCCGCAATTTCGGCATTGGCATTTTTATATTTTAGTTCCGAAACGGCAACGGCTTTTTTGGCTTGTTCTAACGATTGATCAAAAATCGCTTTTTCGTATTCCGAATAGTCCAGCTCTTCGTCATTTTTCTTATGCTGGATATCATCATCGGCATCAAGAATCGACTGTTGATCCTGCAATAACTTAATTTTGGCATCAACCTTACCCTTTTCTGCAGTCTTTACCGCTTCTAAAGCACTAAGATAATTTAACCAAGCGGTAGTCTCGCGTTCCTTAGCGTAATCGTCAAGAGTAACTTCAGCAATTTTTTGACCTTTGGTTACTG
>JAHINB010000020.1 GCA_018896215.1 Patescibacteria group bacterium | reverse complement strand
ACTTTTTTTCTCTCCTCTCCTTACAGTTGGGCATTAGTTGTTATGGAAAAGCAAAAACGCTTGCCGGTGTTTTATGGGTTGGGGCTGATATTTAATGTGGTAGCAAATCTTATTCTAATTCCCCAATATGGTTATATGGCTTGTGCATACATTACTATTTTGACGGAGTTTATAGTATTGATACTGGTTTATCGTGAGGTAAGAATTTCTAATCTTCTTCAAAACTAAAATATCGTTCGATCTTGGTTTCGTTTCCAGCGGTATCGATAGCAAGCGCTGTAATTTTGTTTCCTCCCTCCACAGGGTACATCATTTGCCAAAAGTTTCCATTCTCGTCAATTATCGCGCGAGTTCCGTTTATGGTAACTGTAGCGTTAGGTTCCGTGGATCCTTCAACTTTAGCCGTTCTAACTGGACTGCTGATAGTTTCGCCTTCGCTAGGTTCAATAATACTAATCTTGGGTTTTTCATTGTCAAATAAAATATCTCTCATCTCCGATTGCAGGCTTTTATTTTGGGCTTCGTCGGTTGCAATTGCGTAAAGAGAGTTCTTGGAGGGCTGGATTTTTACCGCTCCAAAATTAAATGTCCCGTCATTATCGCAAATGGTTTCTTCTACTTTTTGCTCATTTAAAAAAAGTTCAATTTTAGCTCCTTTCTCGGAGATGCCCTCTATGTTGACCGTGTCCTTGTTAGTGGCGATGGGGATTGATTTAAGATACGGTGCAAAAGGTGGGCGAGTGTCGAGCGATTGGGTAGTGGCAGATTTTCCAAACAATTTCCAAAAATTATTTATATTAGAAAATATTCCAAAAACCCACAGGTATAAAATGCCAACAATAAAAAGAGACAGTAGCGTTCTATAAAAGAGCTTTTTGTAGATAATTTTATTTCGTGAGAAACAAACTTGTTTATGTTCTGAAGCTCGTCTTTTGATCATAGATAAAGTATAGCACCAATGGAGCCAATGGTGGGGGTCGAACCCACGACCTAACGCTTACGAAGCGTTTGCTCTACCAGCTGAGCTACATTGGCAATTTTTAGGGAATTTTTAGGGTGTCACCCTAAAAGGGTGTCACCCTAAACGGGAGACTCCCTGATTTAGACCCTGATTTAGACTTAATCTAAAACTAAACTTGCAATTTCCTCTCTATCTTTATCTCCAAACCCATCTTTCTCTTTGCATTTTACAAAATTTATGTAGTTTTCCCTAGTGTTATCTAAAAGCACTGCTTTCCAGTCAATCCAAGGTTTTTTGATGTCACTAAAAATATAATTAAAGCTAGAAAATTCGTAGCCTTCTAAAGGCTTTGAATCAAGTAATTTAACAGGGTTTAAATGAATATATCTGGTAAGTTGCTTAAATTGTGGTTCATTATTAACCAAAACCGCTCTATACACACCATTATATAGCTTTCCTTCTCTATCATATTTGGAATTATAATACGATGTGTAGTTAAGACACACTTTTTTAAGCAATTCTGACATGCCTTCCTTTTGTAATAAACGAACTAACAAGTGGAAATGATTTGGCATTAAGCAAAAGGCTTTTAATGAGACTTTTTTATAACAGTGAGCAGGAGTATATTCAACATAAACTTTTTTAGCTTTATCAAATTTTTTAACTGTAAATCCAGGCTCCAAATATGTTCTAAAAAGATAGATAAAAGTATTGTAGTCGTGCGAGTCTAAAAAAATCTCCTTCCTATCAAAACCTCTATTGTAAACATGATAATAAGAATCCTCCGAATATATTTTCCGTGTATTTTTGCATGGCATATTAATTATCCATCTTAAATTTATATAACATTCATGTAAAGCTTTTTTTTAGGGTGACTCCCTAAAAGGGTGTCACCCTAAACGGGTGACTCCCTTAACCCTCTTAATATTTCATACATCTTGCTATAGGATTTGACGGGAGGGGCAAAAGTGGTATAAAATGCGTCAACAATGGCTAAAGCAGTTGTTTTGCCAAAATCTCTTTTGGAGTGCTGGAATAAAGGTGTTATTTTGTGTGTGGTGCAATTTGGTTCTTCCCTTTATCCAAAAACTCCAAACGACCTAGACATTGCCATAGTAACAAAAAAAGGGAAATTTTGGCAATTTTTGGACACCATAAAGTCGGACGATTTTTCTAAGATTGATGTATCTTTAATCAGAGAAGAAGAAATTGGAGACTGGAAAAATTTTAAATTTGGAAGCTATGGAGTTCATCATGTACTGCTAGCGATTAAATGCGGAAAAGCGCTTATCGGCGAAAATGTTTTTAAAAACTTTCCCTACCCTAACAAAGAAAAGGTAAGGGAATCCGTTAAAGAAAGAATGGAGGGGTATGTGTATATTGCAAGAAAATCTATGTTTACGAAGGAACTTCGAAAAGAGGTTCGCGAACGATGGGAAAAATTTCTTGTCCTTTCTTTATACCTTTTAAGTGACAAGTTTGAGTTGACAGATGTTTTTAAATTGTCGGAGGCGGAAGCAACAAAGCTTTTAGAAGAAAAGGGGATAAATTTTTCTGGAAAAGATATTATAAAATCCTACGAAATTTTATGGGAAAAAATCTCGCAATCCTATGATTCTACATAGAGTACGGATAGCAAAAAATCTTCTTGGTGATCTTTACTTGGCAAAGGTGGGGAAATCCTTGGGGACAATAGTCTTTCTTGGAGGGCTTCCTTCGTACATGCACAGGAGCAAGTTTGGTGAAAGCCTTGCGGAATTGGGATTTAATGTTTTACAACCTTTCTATTATGGAAGTTGGGTTTCCGGAGGAAATTTTTCTGCCAAAAACTGCCGTAAAACAGTTTTGGATTGTTTGAGAGCGCTGGAATCTAAAAAATCTGTATTTGATCTCTACGCAAAAGAAAACC
This sequence comes from Patescibacteria group bacterium, assembly GCA_018896215.1. Taxonomy (NCBI): domain Bacteria; species Patescibacteria group bacterium. The sequence continues at coordinate 38,359 of JAHINB010000020.1, read as the reverse complement.
TTCCTCTCGCGGTAGAAAGAATCTTTCTTGGTGGCATAAGTTTTGGAACAAATGTGATTCAATCTTTAAAAACGCCAAACAATGTCTCAAAAATCTTTTTGGTAAGCGCCGTTCCTTTATTTAAAAAAAGCTATATGGAAAAAATAAAATTGGATGGAGTGAAACTTGCCGATTTCATGAGACGGGGATTCCCCAATGTTTACAGGACAAAAGATTGGAGAGAATTAGAGAAAGAATTTAGCGGAAATGGGAAGATTTTTTCTAATTTTAGGGCTAAACCCTCACTTATTACAACATATCAAGGAGAAAATGACAAAATATCACCTCAAGCAATAAGGGAATGCCTTGGTAATGAAAATATTTCAATAAAAATACATGAAATAAAAGGCGCGGGACACGCCTTAAACGAATTCAACGAAGATCTTTTGGCAAATATCGTAGCCAAAGATTTAATCTGATATATACCCCCAACTACATCTGACAAGGAGGTGAACCATGATAGCGACTCTCCCGATGACTCCCAAAGGAAGTAGCGCTCCTTTGGGATACTGGTTAACGCCAGTAATTGCGGATATACTGCGGGAGAGAAGCTCTGACTCTCTTGCTGTATGTATTGGAACAATCGGAGCAAAAAGTCCGTCTGTTGCGGACATCTTATTATTTAGAGAGGAGTTGGACTTTGTTGGTGTCCGGAAAGCAAAAGTCCTAACCGACGGCGAACTCGTCGCAAGCCTAGAAAGAAATGTTGCAACAATACTTTCCAGAGTGGAATCTAGCGACATCGTTTCGGAATGCTATGTTTGCGAGTGCGGTCTCTTGGAAATTCCAATTGAGCAAGTGAGGTTTCTCAAACCAAAAACCTTTCATATTGAAAACGGAAAGGTTTTTTGCGTAGTATGCGGTGGCGAGGCCACAACCTCAACACAAAGCCGTTTTTGTATGTTCTTTCCAGAAAGCGCTTTTGGAAAGTCCCCGCAGATTCACCCCAGATCGTACTCTGCAGAGATCCGAGACTTGATGGGACAGATCAGAAGAAACGGAATTTGCGTAGGCAAGAACAGACCAACCGGTTTCCTCTATTCAGAAAGAAATCTGGATGTGGAGCTTGTGTGGCAGACTATGCCGTACGAGTTAATCCATCAAGAAAACGACAAGCGACTTGTGCTTGTCGTTAGCAACCATGTTCTAAAGCAGGGGCTTCTCGCTATACTGTTAGCGAGGACGCTCGGATTTAATGGAGAGATTCACCTGATTGTTACTCCCTACATAAACCATCCGGGGACTGTAGGGAAGTGGTGTTTGGAGAAACTGGCGGAGTTAGGTCATGACGAACTGACAGCCAGATTTATGCTGGCGAATTCTCTCGGATGGTCGCTTAAGGACGCTACGCTCTCAACCGTTGTCTCAGAAGTGGGGTACAGGAGACTTAGGCTCTTTGCAAGAAGGGTTGCGGAAAGCAGGAGAAGTACAGACAACCCAGAGAAACTTGTTGAGGACATAAACCATCAAACTTTAACTCTCGGGTTAAAGCATGTGTTTAATCCCGACAAGTTTGACTACGCAAGACTTTCGGGGCTATACTCGTCGTAACTATGGGATTTGACGGGAGTACCACAGAAGTGGTATTCTCCAAACCTATCTCGCCCAGGAAATTATGCTTGCTTAAAATGCAAATATAGTTACCTGGGCTACATCTTTATGACAAATACGGTTTCGCTCGAAAATTTTGGCGCAACCATAAAATCAACAACTCTTAAAAATGGAATAAAACTTGTTTCTGCTTATAAACCCAAATCTCCAGTCTATATTGTTATTTCTTTGCTTGCAGGATCCCGTTTTGATCACGCGGGAAAAGAAGGTCTTTCCCACCTTTTGGAGCATTTATTGGTCTCTGGGACAAAGAAATTTCCTAAAAAAGAAGACTTGGCAAGAAAGATAGATAGTGTTGGTGGTTTATTTGGGGCGACAACTGGCGTAGAATCTCTTTTCCTTTGGGCAAGTTTTCCAGATTCGGGCGATTTCAGGGTTGTACTGGAGGTTCTTTCCGAGGAACTTCTGAATTCCACTTTTGCTCCGAACAGTTTTTCCAAGGAGCGGGATGCGATTTTGGCGGAAATCGGCAGGAAAAATTCTAATCCCGTGGGTCTCCTTTCGGAAATTTCAAAGAAACTTGTTTTTCAGGGCACTAGGTTGGAATACTCAACTTTAGGAACTCCGGAATCGTTGCGTGGTATATCAATAGATGATGTTGTTGATCAGTATAAAAATGTATTAAAAACTAGCGGCATTTTAGTTTTTGTTTCTGGAGATATTACCCACGCAAATGCTTTGGAATCAGCGGAAAAGTGTTTCGGTAAAATCTCAAAAGAGAAAATAGCGGCGCTAAATAGCGCTCTGCCAATTATTCGAAAAGAAACCATCACCACAAATAATTCGTTAAAAACCGACCATATCTCTATCTCTTTAGATTTTAGAGCTCAAAATTTCTTTGGGGAACTGTTTTCAGCATCACGCGTATTGGCGACAATTTTAGGCAGAGGAAAAGCGTCGCGACTTGCGATTAGGCTTAGGCAAGAAGCGGGGCTGGTTTACGAGTTTAATGTCGGATCGTTGGGTTTCGAAGATTCGGGCGTTTTTTCTATTAGGACCTCTACAGCCAAAAATAGTCTCGAGAAGGTTTTAAAAATAATTGCCGGAGAGTTGCAGAATATTTCCAAATCTAAGATTGATGAGCGAGAAGTAAAAATGGCAAAGGTCAAAATGGTAAAATCTTTAAAACTTTCCTTGGAAACATCAGAAGCGTTTGCTAACTTTCACACCTACCCTAATTTAATAGCCAAGTCTCGTTGGACTGTAGAAGACTACATAAAAGGTATCAATGCCGTTACGCCAGACGATATATTAAAATACGCTAAAAAATATTTGAACCGCAACAGCTGGTATCTGTCTGCAGTGGGAAATATAACAAACGAGGAATTAATAGATATAGCCAGTAGAGTTTGGAAAACAAGAATCTACCACACAAACCCACCAAAAACTATAGATTTTGATGTTTTGAAACCTTAGGGTATTAATGAAATTTTAATATTCTCTTTTAGTGCAATCTCGACTATCTTCTTTTTTAATTTCGGGATATCGGAAATTGCTGTTTCCCAAGCCATTTCGTAGTTGACTGCAAAATACTCATGTACCAAGTAATCTCTCATACCGGAAATATCCTTCCAAGAAACTTCGGAGTATTTTAACTTAAACTCATTGGGAATTCTTTTTACCGCTTCTCCAATTATTTCTAACTGTCTAAGTATTGCTTCTCGAGTAATCCAATCCTTATCCATAAAATCTTCTTTATCCAAATCTTGCACCATCATCTCTACTTTTTCGCAGGCTTCTAAAATATGTTTAAGATATACGCTAACGGTTTTCATAGATGGCAACCAGCTCCTTTTTTACATTAGGAGCAATGTCTTTATTTAAACCAGACTCCTCTACCAAATCTACTTTTCCACCAAAAATAATAGATAGGTTATTTTGTACCGCTATGTGATCTAGTATGCTTCTGACGGAGGAGTTTGTAGCGTATCTGATAAGAACATCCGTGTCGCTTGTAGATTTAAAATCGCCTCTCGCTCGAGAACCAAAAACACCAAGAAACCTAATTCCGTATTTTTGACAAAGAATATCAATGCTTTTGTTGTCGTATCTTAATCCCATACTCATGGAGAAAATATTATCACAAAACGAAATTATCGCAAATGTTTTTTAAAATCCTAACCAAACAAATCGTGCTATAGGATTTGACGGAATGGCGGGAAAAATGGTATCTTGGGTTCAGTTATGGAAGTAGACGAGGTCATAAAATTTTGGAAAAACAGCTCTAAGATGTCATGCCAACCCACAATTTGGTAAATTTGGCAAAAGCGACAAAAATACCTTTTAAAGACGAGGATCTTGACTTTTTCTCCGAGGTTAATGCCTTTAATCTTAAAACAAGATACGATGATTACAGAAGGAAGATGTATAAGAAGGCTACTAAAGGTTATACAACGCTTTATCTTGACAAGATAAAAGCTATGCAAAAATGGATACTAGAACAAATTTAAGGGAAAAAGAAACCAAAAAAGCCATAAAGGCCTTTAAAAAAGGTTTATTAACTGCTGGAATAAGACCGGAAAGGCTCATTCTTTTTGGATCTTACGCCAAGGGTACCGCATCAAAAAATAGCGATATCGATGTCTGTGTTGTGTCTAGGGCTTTTGGAAAAGACGAATTTTCCGAAACTTCTGATTTGTTCAAGATAGCATGGAGAACAAGTCCAAACATAGAACCAATTGCCATGAACCCTGGTAGATTTAACGACCCTTTCGATCCTCTTTGTGTCGAAATAAAAAAGTACGGGATACCTGTATCTTAAGTTTACTCTCTCCTTTTGCGGCACATCAAAATTCTTCCACCCCCGAAGTGGAAGAGGGGACTCGAAGGGGGGGCGACAAAGCCGATCTTTAACTTTGTCACCCCTTTTTTATTGTGAGTTTTATGCGGGATGGTGGTGTAAATCATAGAAAGATACTTTATTCATACCCAAAACTCAAAAAAGAGATAGCTACAGCAAACGATGGAAAATCCCAAGAGATAACCTTCGATTTTGTGGATTGCGGGTGGGATTCTTCTTTTGAGTTTTTTGCGATACCAACTTTTTTACCATTTAGCCCATTCGGAAAGAATCATTTCTATTTCTCAATTTACAACGAAATTATCGGAGGGAAGGAGAATGGACGGAGAGTAGATAGAATCGCTATTCACGAACTTTCCCATATCTGCTGGTATCAAAAGATTGAACTAGCTCACAAGGAGTTAGGCTTTAAATTAAATAGTGCAACCAATTATTATCTAAAAGAGGCGTTTGCCACAATTATTGGAGAGTGCGAAGAGTTCTTAAAAGTTAATAGTGGCTTTAGTCCAACTAATTACAATACCTCTCTTTTGCGAGTCAATTCGGACGGCGAGGAGATAGGATTTGTTGATTTCTTTAGAAGGTTTTTTAATAAAGAGCGAGAAAAGGGGTTTGGTTTTGACACTATCTTGAGAGGGGTTTTGAAAATTGGCTGTGGTATTCAAGGCGAATTAGACAAGAAATGGTCTCTTTGGAACAAATATGGTGACGATTTGGATAAATTGAGTAAAAGTGGATACCAATCTCCCGTAGTTATAACTTGTAAAACAATGGGATTTGACGGGAAGAGGCAAAAAAGTGCTTGACATTTTGTGAATTTTAAGTGTTAATTCGGCTAATGGAAAAAATACTGATAGATTTAGGTTCATCTACAGTCAAAGTTTACAAGCAAAAGGACAACAGGCTACATCCTCTCTTGATTCGCTCCATTTCTTTTAAAGATGGTTTCACGGAAGATAGCGGAATATCTCAATCCAGTAAAAAAGAGCTTTTAGAACTTCTTTTCGAAATAAAAAACAAGCACAAAGGTTGTAAAATAAAAATCTACGCTACAGCCCTCCATAGAAAACTTCCCCCGCAGGCTAGACGCCAATTCATTGATGAAATCTTTGAGAATACAGGTATCTATCTAAATATTATCTCTCAAGATTTGGAGAATTTTTATCTCGAAAGCGCTTTGGTTGGAAAATGCACTTTGGATTGCCCTTTACTTCTCCTAAATATAGGTGGGGGATCAACAGAGCTTGTTGTTATGTACGGCAGAGAAGCCATAGAAAGGTATAATTTAGATTTGGGGGTAGGAACAGTATTGTCCAAATTCGTAGGAATAAACGATCAGTTTTCGAAAATAAAAATTGACGAGATTAAACTTTTTGTAAAAAAAGCTCTTCCCAACCTTAAAAATAAAGTAGAAACCGCCTTTTACAACGGAGGAGAATTAACATACATGAAAATTGCAGGATATAACATCTCTCAAAACGACATTTTCAAAGATGAGGATCACCCGCAAAAAATAGATATCGACAATTTTTCTAAAAGAAACAGCGAGATATTTTCTAAAGTTTCTTTAAAAGAATTGGAAGAGCTGATGCCTCAAAACCCCAAGTGGATGCATGGTGCTAGGGCTTGTAGCGCCATAGCGGAAGCTGTTTTTGAAAAGTATAAAATAAAAACTATAATTCCCTCCGATAGCAATCTGGTTCATGGAGTCGTTCGACAAGAATTTAGTATTTCTTCTTAAATCTTGTTATGGGAAAGGAGGTGCGAAATGAAAAAGAATCTCTTCCGTTTTGGTAACAACACCTATACCACAAACATACAACGCACACTTGAATCTTGACAACTTTCGCACTTTAGTATATATATAATTATATTATAAGTTAGTTTACATTATGCAGCTATGCAAAAACAAAAATTGTATGTAAGACCAATAGTTGTTGGTTGTTATGGCAAAGATGGATGTCCATTACCAACATCTAATGCGGAGATAAGAGAAAGTAAAGCGAGGATTGAGAAATCCAAAAAAGCTCAACTAGTAAGGTAAAATAAGGTGTCGTCTCTCACTTTTAAAAAAATTAGAACAAAATTACTTAAAACTAATATTGACCCAGAGGCTTTTGAGGATGGTTTTTTCCCTTTTGAACTGACTTGGTTCGTTACCCTTGGGTGTAATCTGAGGTGTTCTTATTGTTTTGTACCAGACGAACTTGACAGATCGGATATTAATATTAACCCCATTGATTTACTCAAATTTTGTAAGAATAAAGGAATATTTCGTATTAATGTGCTAGGAGGCGAGCCTTTTTTAAAAGCTGATAAACTGATCGCCTTGGCTAATAACTGTGAAAAATACAATGTTGTGTATCGAAGCACCAGCACAAATGGTCTAATCTATAACAAATCTATCAATAAAGCACTGGTAAATTTAAGGTATAAGCACATTTTACAAGTAAGTCTCGATGCAGCATGCAAGGAGACCTACTATGAAGTGCGAGGAAATACAAATTTTAAATTAATTGTGGACAATATTGATAAATTCGTTAACGATGGGCTTCATGTAATGTTGGGGATGACTCTAACAAAAAACAATAATCATGAAATTGTAGAATTTGTAAAATTGGCGGAAAAACTAGGTGTGGAAATGGTCTCTTTTGGTGGAATGATCCCTTTGGGAAGGGGAAAGTATAAAAAAGATTATTACATGAACTTTAGAGAAAAAAAGAGGTGTTATGATGAGATCAAAAATCTAAAAACCAAATTAGATGTAGTATTACCAAATGATATTTACGGTAGAACCTGCGCCGCAGGATTGGGTCAAATTTCAGTTGTACCAAATGGGGATATCTATCCATGTAATATGTTACTTGGATTTCCCGAAGCCAAAATTGGGAACATTGTTGAGGGCAAATTAAATAAATTCGATAACGAGTGGTTTATTAGGTTTTCTGCATATAAGGTTCCAAAAAAATGTGATTTGTGTGAACTGCCTCCTATTTGCGATAGTGCGTGTAAAGCATTGACCTATTCAGTTTACAAAAAAGTGCAACCACACAAGCCCTTTTGTGAATATGATAAATATAAAGTATAAATTAACTTCCAACTTAGTAAAAAGAGAATGCAGGGAAAAAATATTTTTATTTAATCCCGAAACTGATAATATTTTGGAACTTAACAAGTATAGTTGGGAAATCGTCAATAGACTATGCGAGAATAGTCTAGAAGATGCTTTAATTAAGAAAAGCGATACAACCAAATTTATAAAAGAACTATTACTATGGAAGATTATTTATTAGAACTAAACTTAGGCAAAAATGATTATCGAGTTCACTGTAAACCAACCCATATTGTAACTATCAAAGATATAATCAAACTCATTAAAAAAGTCGAAGAGCACTTTAAATGGATCGGGATTGGAGGACACCCTCTTCGTTTCAAAAAGATAGCGGATCTTATTAATGAGATTGGTCTTTCTACATCAAATTATTACATTGTAGACAGCTGTAATCAATTTTCTAATTTTGGTCTAGAAGAACTTGCAAAGTATAAGAATATAAATCTAATTGCCGAAATTGAAAAAGCGAAAGATATAAATTGGCTCAAGAAAAATAAGGGCAGTTTTTCGGCGGTTGCTGTAAGCGTATACACCCTATTTAAAAATCCAAAATTGGAATCTAAGTTACTTCTAGAAAAACTAACTTACGATGTTGAAGATGTAACATGGGTTATTAAGGATAAAGAATTTGTCAATTACCGGTCGCGTAAAAAAACTTCCAGCAAAGTATGTGGTATCGTGAACTCCAGATTAATTAGCAGCGACACCAAGGGTAATTTTTACCCTTGTGTTGCTTTGTGCAATTCAAAGTATTTACTTGGAAATATTTACACAAACTCAGTTAAGGAAATAATCCACAATTACAACAAATTTAAACAACTTATCACTTGCCCAAATTGTTGTCAGGCTAGAAGTTTAGCTAGTAGTAATTTAATGAATCAGGACTACCTATGTCAAACGAAATAAACATATCGCAAAATATTACCAGAAGTGTATATCTATTTGATAGTATCAATCCCCTTAGTTCTAAGGAGATAATAAAAGATATTAATACTTTTTTAATCGACGATGCACATAAACCTATAATGTTGTTTATTAATTCGGCAGGAGGTAGGGTGGTAGATACATTGGCAATTCACGATTTTATGAGTTTGTGTGGGGTAAAAATTAGCACCGTTGGAATAGGCGTAGTGGCAAGTATGGCTGTACTCTTGCTAAGTAGTGGAAAAATTGGTCAGCGGTACATTACCGAAAATACAATGATTCATTTGCACTTACCTTTTGGTAGAACAGAAATTAAAGGTACAGTAGCCGAAGAATTATCCGAAGAGACCGATTATCAAACAACAAGGTTGCGAGAGTTGCTAATAAAATATACTAAAGGAAAGCTTGACATAGCTAAAATCAAAGGAAAAAAAGGAATCTTAATTTCTCCGCAAGAAGCGATTAAATTAGGCATTGTTGACCATATAAGTTCTGCAAAAAATTATGAAATTTAAATTAGAAAAAATTAATGAACATTTAACAAAACTCGCAAATGAGTATGTTATAGAGAATCTTAAAAAGCAACCAAGCGTTGAAGGAGTTTTTTTAATTGGATCGGTTGCACGCAACCAAGCGTGTTTGGATTCGGACATTGATTTGCTTATTGTTAGTAATAAAAAATTGTCTAATGACCAGCAAGACAATATGTCAAAAGATGTATTTAAAGATCACAAAATATCTTTAATATATACCAATATAGATAAAATTAAAAAAAACATTAGTGATGGTATTGTTGTCGATGCTTGTTTTGCTAAAGAAGCTGTACCTCTATACGATCCTAAAAACATGATTATAGAAATAAAAGAGATCGCCAATAATTTTAAATTAGATATAAACCTAAAAAGTCGAATAAATAATGCCGAAGATGGTTTAAACGACGCCATTAGATATGAAAAAAATAATCGGTTATCCGAAGCAACTGCTATTGCTTTGACCAACTCTTTTTTCTTTATCCGAGGATTTATTCAGTCATTTAATTCGCCTTACACTTCCGCCAAGCATATGTTGGGTGAACTAAATAATATTGACAAAAATCTTTCTAAAAGTTATGAAAGAATGTGGAAATTGGGCAACCTGAAAAAAATTTTAAAAGAATTTAGATATCAAATAGATTACACAAAAAAGCATTATCTGTAATAGTTAACTTTAATCACTTTTACTTGTTTACCATTTAAATATTTTTTTAGAAATTGTCCTGATAAATGGCCTCCTTTAAAAACATTTAAAAATGGAGTTTTCTTGTGGTTTCTAAACATTAAGTTAAGTGAATAATTGTTCGAGATACTTGCAATATTAGGATATTTGTCACGAACAGTTTTATAATCGCTTAAATCACCGATAATAATAAATTTCTTCTTATTAATAAACACTTTTTCCAACACAGCGTATTTAGAAACTCTTACCCCCACAACCTTTAAATTAGTGGCTATTGTTAACGATAGAAATATCTTTTTTTCATCTGCTTCGGCCAATTTTAAGATACTTAAAATGAAACTAATATCCCATCCATGATCAACTATAATTAGTTGTCTGTTGTCGTGTATAAATCTCTTTATTTTTGTTCCGTCAAACCTTCCCTTAATGTATTTTGGAAGCTCTGGGAGAAAATCGGTAATCAATGTATCTCCACCATCTAATGATATTTTTCGCCAAAAGGGCTCATTATAATCGGGAGAATACACGATTTTTTTGCCACCACAAGATATCAAAAACAGATAATTTCCTGGAATGTTATGTTTTACTAAACGGGGGACTATCGTAATCTCGCCAAAAACATACTCTTTCAGGTTGTTTAAAAAAACTACTTTGCTTGGTTTGGGAAAAGCTAACCCAAGTTGTTTACTCTTTTCCACCATTATTTTGTAGGTCTGTTTGCTAGTAAATAGATTATATTTCTTATCGTGGGGGATAGAATATATGCCTGCGAAATGGTCTTCGTGCGCATGCGAAATAAATAAATTAAAACTACTTGGAACGTATTTCCAATTAGGAATTCTCTGACCACAAACCCAATTTCCAATATCCTTTATTTGGGAATAAAATCCAATATTTTCCTTCATTGAGAACCCCGCATCGATTACTATTGACTGGTTAACTAAAAACGAGACACCATTTAAAACACCTCTGCTCTTCTTTATTAATCTTACAATTTTCATATTTTCTTATTATATCACCACAAAAGGTACTCCTAGCCCCACGCAAACTATAGATTTTTATGTGTAGACACATAAAAATATGTAACGCTTTCGCTGAGGCGAAATATTTTAGTATTTCTTCTCAAATCTTGCTATAGGATTTGACGGGAATACTACAAAAATAGTATAAGAATATTGTGGTATCAATAAATATTTCTTCCACTTCGGAGGTGGAAGTGTCAAATAAAAGATAAAGAAAGAGCTCCTAAGGGGGAAGCAATACTTTTTCCCGGACAACAGGTGCAGATAGATTCCATAGCTAGATTTGACCTTAATCTTAAGAGATACATCATAACCGCAGTGGATTTATACTCTAGATTTTCCTTTGCCTATACATACAAAAGCTTGTCGTCAAAAATGGCGTTGGACTTCTATCAAAAGCTTGAGAAAGTAGCCCCATTTGAGATAAAGGCAGTTAAAACAGATAATGGTTTGGAGTTTGAGAGATACTTCGATTCTTATCTAAAGGAAAACAATATATCCCATTTCTTTTCTTACCCCAGAACCCCCAAATCAAACGCTTTCGTAGAGCGATTCAATAGAACTATTCAGGAGGAATTTGTAGACAGGAATATAGATTGTATAGAAGATGCAGAAACCTTTAACAGCAAACTTGTTGATTACTTGATATACTTTAACTCAATAAGACCACACAGAAGTTTAGATAACCTAACCCCAATGGGGTTTCTAGTATTTAAAGGCATTCTTTCCAAAATGTCCGTAACCCATACATAAGGTTGACTTTGGTTGGGGAAAAAGTTACTGTAACTTGAGATTATGAAAAATCTTTATTCCATTACACTTACTGCAATTCCAAACATTCCCTTAATCAAAGAAGGTGATGATATTAGTGCTATTATCCTCAAGTGTGTTAGCAATGCTGGTATTGTTTTTGAGGATAAGGATGTGCTCGTAGTGACTTCAAAAATTATTTCTAAGGCGGAGGGTCGTTTGGTATCCCTCGCTTCCGTAACACCCTCAACAAAAGCTCTCGAGATTGCTGGTATAAGTGGCAAGGATGCAAGGATTGTGGAACTAATGATACAAGAGGCACAAATTATTGATGTAAAACCGGGTGTCGTCGAAACGCTTCACAATCTTGGTTTTATCTGTACGAGTGGAGGTATTGACCGTGCCAACACTGCAAAACCAGAAGAGGAAAAAGTAAGCTTGTTGCCAATCAATCCAGACGAAAGTGCCAGGATCATTAGTGATGCAATTGCCAAGTCAACTGGTAAAAAGGTAGGTGTGGTTATTAACGATTCTTTAGGTATTAGATATCGAGTTGGTTCTATTGGGCTTGCAATTGGTGTTGCCGGCATGCCTGCTGTTCTTAAAGGAGCAGTTGATGAGGTTGATCTTTATGGCAAGAAACGAAATGTAAACATTTCTTTTGCCGATGAAATATCCGCTTCAGGCTCTCTTTTAATGGGTCAGAGCAAGGCTGGGTTGCCAGTAGTTCTTATTCGTGGATTTAAATATCCAAATGAGGATGGTAAACTCCCTGATCTTATCGCCACAGATCAGTTAAAGAACGATATGCGTGGTATAATATAAACACAGATTTCGAAACGCACTTCAGGAGGTGTATCGTGAAAACGAACACGGTTTTCTATACTCTCGGTCGACGCTTGCTTTCCCTAGTAGTTTCGGTCTGGCGGTCGCCTTGGTGGCGATATCCGACACCCCCAAAATCACCACCCTCAACGCTTGACAGTCGTATTCCACTTACCCAAGAAACAAATTGGCGGTGGGAATAATCCTAAGAACTATAGGATTTGACGAAAACCTCCAAAAGTGATATACAATAAGTAGTTTTAAAGAGTTCGGTACTACCGAAACTCTAATCTAGGAATCAGAATCCGATAAGGAGGTGAATCCATGCTTTACAGAACACTGTCAGCACCTATATCGGTGCAAGTGGAGGTTACAGAGGCTTGTAACCAACTGTGCTGTTACTGTTACAATTTTTGGCGTCAAGAGAGATCTGTTGCTCTTCCTCGTGTTACGAATCAAGAAACTCTCACCAAGATAGCGAGTGCCTTGGCTGATGCGGAAGTTTTCTTTTGTACGATAACTGGAGGAGAGCCTCTTCTTTCTAGAGGTGTGCAAAATCTAACCTTACACCTGCTAAAGCTGTTGGGTGGTTTTGGCATCCCTTGCGATCTGAACTCTAATTTGACACATGTAGATACCCCACTACTTAAGGAACTTAAAGTAGCTGGTCTTCGTAGTATCTTGACATCTCTATCGTCTTACGATGTCGCAACTCACGAAAGGATTGTAGGGGCTGTTGGAGCTTACGAAAAATCCCTACAAGGAATTTTGTGCGCGAAGGAGGTTGGTTTCTCCGTTGGTGTAAGTATGGTACTAACATCTCAAAACCAAGATATGATCTATCAAACAGGAATGCTGGCTGCAAAACTTGGTGCAAGATCCTTTTTTGCAACGAGAATGGGACACCCAGATATTTTGGGGGACTTCGTGTTAGTGCTACCAACCGAGGATGCAATACATAGAAGTCTTGACACTCTTGTGGAGTTATCGAGAAATACCAATCTCAGGGTTGGTGTTCTAGAACCCTACCCGCTCTGTTTTATAGGTGATATGAGTAAGTATTCATCTTTAATCAATAAGCGGTGTAGTGCTGGTACTACAACTTGCGCCATTGGTGCTGATGGATCTGTTCGAAGTTGTCCACACAGCAGCAAAGTTTACGGCAATATATTGGATGAATCACTCAAGATTATTTGGGAACGAATGTCGGACCTGCGTGATGGCTCGCTATTACCACAGGAATGTATAGAATGTCCGTCCTTCTATATCTGTGGTGGTGGTTGTCGTGTGGCATCTAAGTTTGATCCGCGTGCTAGGGGCATGGACCCACTTGCAAGTGGTTCTCACAATGTGATTGGTACACCTACGAAGACGCTAAGAGCGACTCCGCCTTCGCGCTTCAGGGTTGTTGGTGGTGTTTGCTTTCGTAACGAGAATTTTGGTGGTATAGTTAGCTCTAGCGTTGGGAAAGTTGAGATAGCCTTCCTAAAACATGGAAGCTACGAGATGTTTCTTGAAATCAGAAAGGAGGCTAGCATTCTATTAGAGGATTTGCCAAGAAGGTTTGGTATCGGATTAGCAGAGGCAGCAATGATGATCTCTGTTCTGCATCAAAAGAAGATCATCGAGGTGTCATGAACAAGGTATTTTGAAAGGAGAGCGAAGATGATCAGTCAAGATTTCGGTTTTGTGAGCATTCTCGTGAGCGACTCGTCACAGGTGGCGTCCCAAACTTCATGCGAAGAGGACTGCTACAACGATTTCTGTGATGTCGGCAAATGTGACTGTGTACAGTGCGACTGTGATTAGGAGGTGAGCTGAGCGCGCGGAGTTGCAGGATTGGAGACAAACCCAATTTTCGACTCCGCGCTTTTTTCGACAGATTACAGTGAGCAAACCTCACAGTTGTTTTTATATTTTCCTATTATAAGGATGCGTTTTACATATATGGTAGATAATGGCAGACATCAGTTTTTATGTATATACCAAGGGCGCAAAAACAAAGACGACCTTAGAAAGGTAAAGCATTTATTTAATGAATTAAAACCGAAACTAAAACTATTTTTTAACACCCAACTTCCACGAGTGAATGTTAGATTGTTTTATGAGAGAGAGAATTTTAACAAGTATTTGGGTAAAGAAACTAAAAATTGGGAAGTGGGTTTTTTAGATTACAAGCGAAGGGTTATTGGTTTGTTTGCCCCAAGTGTTTTTAGTTATATTAGCGGAAGAAGAAGAGAAGATTTTTTGAAGATTTTTTGCCACGAACTTTCACATCTGTGCTTTTTGGAGCTTACCAACGGATCGAGTCTCCCCATTTGGCTAAACGAGGGTCTTGCTTATGTAGCCAGTAATCAACTTCAGCCTCTTAAAACCAGACATTTTCCAAAGGGGGGAATTTTTGTGGGGATTGGAGACTATCAAGGTTGGACAAATTTTATAAAGCATGATGGTTATAACTTTGCGGGTCATTTTGTTGAATTTTTAATAAAAAAGGTGGGTTTGGAAGCGATTTTAAAAGTTCTAAGAATACAATTCATGACATACGATGTGCAACTTTTCAAAAACGCCTTTGAGGAGAACACTGGGTTAAAAGTTCCAAGTTTAGAACAAGAGTTTAAAAATTTGATGAATCTGCAATCGAACAATTAGAGATTGTGGGATAGTAACATTAAATATGAAATTAGAAGTTAAATACTCTATCGAAAAAGATGCGCAAACATATATAGATTATATTTTTAATTTTAAATCCTTTAGACACGGTCGCGGTAATATCCAAGAAAATCTTTTATCAAAGCTTGATCTGCCTTTGCAAGTCATTCTAAACTCTGCAAAAAACGACCAAGAAGCTTTTAGCAAAACCCGAGATTATCTCGAACAAATTTACAGCCCCAATAAAGAAGTAATAGTCGATAGTATTACAAAGCTTAAAAATGTGTGGGATAGAATTGGGGATTCGTTAATTTATTCATTAGAATTTTTATATAAAAAACCGTTTCCTTTTAAGGAAGCAGCCGCGTATATAACAACAAACTTTATTTTTCCTTACAACTACAAACAAAAGTATTTTTTTGTAAATTATAAATATCTGTCTTCCCAATTAAATACTATAAAACACGAGCTAAACCATTTTATGTTTTACTATTATTATCCAGTTATCAAAAATCTTGATTTAGAAAAATATGAGCTACTTAAAGAATCTATAACTTTTTTTTCCAACCCAGAACAGGAAGGAAAACCAAACGAAAAACCTTTGCGTGACTTGTATAAATCCAAAATTTGGAATTCTTTAGACGAAGCTATTGTTGAGGCAACAAAGCTACTATAAGTATCTTGTAACTTAAGAGAAAGAAAGGAGGTGATACCAGTGATCGCAAGTACGCTACCCAGAATCGTTGTCTTGAGCGATCAAAAAGGCGACGAATGCGACAGGGAATGCGATTGCATTGAACTGTGCGATTGCGATTCTTGCGACTGTCACGACTGTGACTGCGATGTTTGTGACGACTAAACGGCGAGACAAAAAGAAAGGAGGTGATAAGCATGCTACCCGGAGTCGTTGTTTTGGGTGGTCAGAGCAACGAATGTGACTGGGATTGTGACGAATGTGACGACGGATGTCATGACTGTGTCGAAATGTGTGATTCGTGCGACGAATCCAAATAAAACAGGGAGTAGGCGTTTCGTCACAGATTCAGACTGGCTTGTCTAGTATGTATTTATAAAACTAGACAAGCCTTTATTCTTTTTTATGGTTATATATAGCAAGTTCAAAACAAAATGTCGTATTTTTGTTTGTTTTGAACATTGATGTATAGCTTAGTCGCTTGTCAAAATGTTATTTTAAGAAAATAACATTTTGAATTTTGAATTGGATTAGCTATATAAACACACTAAAAATTTTAAAAAAAGCTTTTTGCATATATCAGACGAAAAAAGACAGTGGTATAAAGATCATGGAATTGTCTATTTTGAACCAACTCAAGAACGAAAAAATTGGTTAGAAAACTGGCTAAAGGTAACTACACCTCCAGTTATAGAATGCACTCCAGACATTATTTGCTATTGGAGATATTTTGGTACTTGGGGTGGGTATTGTCTTGAGGACAAATACATTACAGTATGTCCTTACCAAATAGAGAGGGCCGGGGGTTTGGAATTGGTTATTCGTCACGAAATTGCACATATATTACACCCAGAAGCCGAAAAAATGGCACATGAGAAGAAAGAAAAATATATTGAAAGCCAACCCCAATAATTTAACAAATAACCCACGCAAACTATAAATTTTTATGTGTAGACACATAAAAATATGTAGCGCTTTCGCTAAAGCGAAATATTTTAGTATTTTTTCTTAAATCTTGTTATGGGTTGCAAAAGGTTGACTTTGGTTAGGGGAAAAGTTACTGTAACCTAAGATTATGAAAAATCTTTATTCCATTACACTTATTGCAATTCCGAACATTCCCTTAATTAAAGAAGGTGATGATATTAGTGCCATAATTTTAAAATGTGCCAGTGACGCTGGCATTGCTTTTGAGAACCAGGATGTGCTTGTAGTGACTTCAAAAATTATATCTAAAGCGGAGGGGCGTCTGGTATCTCTTGTTTCTATCACACCCTCAGCAAAAGCATTTGAAATTGCTCGAGAAAGTGGCAAAGATGCACGAATTATAGAACTAATGATGCATGAGTCGCAGATTCTTAATGTAAAACCTGGGGTAGTAGAAACGCTTCACAACCTTGGCTTTATCTGCACGAGTGGAGGTATTGACCGTGCTAACACCGCAAAGCCAGAAGAAGAAAAGGTAAGTTTATTGCCACTTAATCCAGATAAAAGCGCCAAAAAGATTAGCGATGCAATTGCCAAGTCAACTGGTAAAAAAGTAGGTGTGGTTATTAACGATTCATTAGGTATTAGATATCGGGTCGGTTCCATCGGACTTGCAATTGGTGTTGCAGGCATGCCCGCCGTTCTTAGAGGAGCGGTTGATGAAGTTGATCTTTATGGTAAAAAACGAAATGTAAACATCTCCTTTGCCGATGAAATATCTGCAGCGGGCTCTCTTTTAATGGGTCAAAGTAAAGCGGGGTTACCTGTAGTTCTTATCCGTGGTTTCAAGTATCCCGATAAGGATGGCAAGCTGTCCGACCTTATTGCCACAGAGCAACTAAAGAACGATATGCGTGGTATAGATTCCCACCTCGTTTTACTCGGTGAAAATATGTAACGCTTTCGCTAAAGCGAAATATTTTAGTATTTCTTCTTAAATCTTGTTATAATACAAACACTAATCTCAAAATGCACTTTAGGAGGTGTATTGTGAAGACAAACACGATTTTCTGTGCTCTCGGTAGGCGACTACTCGCCATTATAGCTTCGATCCGCAGACCTCGTTGGTGGCAGTATCCAATGCCTCCAGAAACACCATCAACGCCGTTCGACAGCCGTACGGAGACTCGCCAGGCGACAAATTGGCGATGGGAGTGACAGCTTCCGTACTATAGGATTTAACCACAATCCAAAATTGTGGTAGAATGGAGGCATCGAAATCAATCGTGCTCGGGGCTCGAGGGTAGCGTTCACTTTTTGGTGGGTGATTTAGAACAATTTAGGTAACAAAACCTCATCTTTTTTAGTCTTCTCAAGCGAGCAAAATCCATTAAGTTTTTTAAACATTCCTTTGCAGTCTGTGAACTTAGAAAGTCCCCTCTTAAGGAAGTATGCATTAAGCCAGGTTTTAGCACTTTTAAACGATGAAAATCTCCGTAAACTATCTGTTCTTGATTTTAAATGGGAGTTAAATCCCTCAATTAGATTGGTGGTGTTTGGGGCATATTCAAACTTATGATAATGATAATTTGTTAATTCTTCTCGTCTTCTTAAAATATCACTTAACCAAAAAATGTATTTCTCATCATTCGTATAAATTTTACTTATTCTTACAACCTCAAAAAACAACTCCGGGAGACAGAGCCTATTTTCAAATATCCCGTTTATTTCAAGATAAAAATCTAAATACTTCTTGCTTGTTTTTAATCCTAAATCATCTTGAATATTGCTTCGGTAATGTTTAAGGCAGGTTTGGATAACTACATCTGGAAAGATATATCTAGCCGATCGTTTTATATTGTTATTATCATCACAAACCAAATATCGTAAGTTGTATCCTAACAGCTCTATGTGTTTAAAGAACACCAGATAGGCTTGGTAACTTTCAGAAGGAACAAGGGCAAAGTGTGGTATATCGTGGGTTAAGAAATCTACTCCATAAATAGCTGGGATTTTGTTTTTATACCCTTTAACATTTACATAAGTTCCATCAACTTCCAGTAACCCACTGAATTTACTTACATTACAAAACTCTCCCGTTATATCCAAATTAGATGGAAGCTGATTTAAAAATACTTTGACCGTTTTATATACCAACGACCCCACACAGCCTAACTGTTTTCCAATCTTTCTAAAGGAGATTCCATCAAGATACCAGTTAGCCATTTCCTTTGATGATGGTTTACCAAATGAATAGTTTTTAGAGAAAGTTTTGTTGCACTCCTTGCAAAGATATCTCCTCACAGAACCTCGTTTTTGATGTTTAATTACAAACTCACTTTTAAGACAAAAAGGACACCTTGGATGTTTAGTTTTTTTTAGTCATAGAGGTCATTTTAGGGGAAAAACAGGAGTTTTGCTTGTATTGAAGATTAAAAGAGGCTATTTCACCCACCATTTTTTGAACGCTACCGGGCTCGAGCATAAACCCTCAACTAGTTTAAAAATTTATGTTTAACAATCATTCCGTGGTAAGCTTAACAGCCCCCACAAGAAATTCTGGATAATTTCCTGATGTTAAAATATCTTTGACGCAAACCCATTTATAAGAGTCGTGTTCTGCGCTTAACCGCACCTTTCCAGAGCTGTAGCTACATAGATAATTTATGCCTGTAAGTTGAAAAGAATTATTTTTGGTAAAAGTCCATGCCTCTAAAATACGACCCACGGTAACATCTAAGCCTGTTTCTTCCAGAATTTCCCTTTCTAGCGCTTCTTTAAGTGTCTCCCCAAAACTTATCCGTCCACCAGGTATATCGTATGAATTAGGATTTATATCTTCCTCACTACTTTTATGCAAAATTAGAAACTTGTCATTCCTTTTTATTAGGGCCTTCACGGCCACACCAAACTCTTTTCTGTTTTTATGCGTTTTCATAGGTGCGTTTATCAAATTATGTATTTGTTCCTCCCTGTATCGTATTCTAGTTTCCCCTGCAAGTAAAGGGTATCTGTTTTTTCTGAAATAGTTTTCCAGAAGCTCTTGTTCAATTGTATTTGGTTGTAAACATATTTGGTAACAACATTCTCTTCTACACCACTAGAAACCATTTTTAATATCGTACCGAAAATATAAAGGTCTAACTTCTTTACTCTAATACACAACGATAGAAATTGCGGTCTTAAGCCTTTAGGAACGACCTTTGGTGCTGATAAGGGATCTATGACTTTATCTCTTAGCGCAGTATTATTCATAGCCCAAAGTTTTAAACTTCTAAAGACTATAGCTACTTTTTTGTTGATTGGTTCGTAAATATAATTTGATCCCGATTTATACTTGATGACATCCTTCTTAACAAACATCTCTGTGATAGGTGTGCCCTCCGCAAGGAATAAAGAGGAAAAAATGCCTTTAGTAATGCTGTCCTTATTGGCAACTAAAAAACGGTAATCTGCTACTAAAGATTCCATATCGGTAAGCGGATTAAAAAGAATAAAACCCATTTGTATATATACCCCAAGCTTTCGTGAAATATCTAAAGCTATACAATTTTGGTCAACAGTCGTTCCTTTATTAAAGAGATTCAAAGATTTTTGATTTCCAGATTCTACCCCAACACTAGCAGAATACAATCCAATCCGCACAAGTTTTCCAATTCTTTCTTCTACCATATCGTTAGCTCTTGCCGAAATTCTGAACTCTATATTCAATTTTTTCTGTCTAACGAACTTACAAAATTTATCAACTCTCAAATCCGTATCTACTGGAGAAAAGAAGTTATCGTCCACAAATTTGAAAGAGCGTATATCGTGTACTTTATTTAGCAAACAGATCTCCTCAACTATATTTTCTACACTACGAGATCGCCACTTTTTTCCAGGACACAGTTTATAGAAAGAATTTATACTACAAAAAGAACAGTTTCCATAACACCCTCTACTTGCAGAAATATGTGCTGGGGTTTTCTTTTTCTTTACAATATTTATATAATCCCTACAGGGAAACGGTAGACTGTTTAAATCTCTTATTAGAGTGCGTGGGCTGTTTTTGATAACAGTACCATTCTTATCTAAATAAATTAATCCTCGTGTTTTTTTCCAATCTTTTTTTGCGCTTAAAGTCTTGTATAAATCAAAAATTGTAAGTTCACCTTCGCCAAAACACACCGAATCTATATTTATGCAAGATTTTAAAACTTCTTCTGCAGAGAAGGTTGGTTTGTAACCACCTGTGGTCAAATGTACATCGGGAAAAATGGTCTTTATGGATTTCGATAAATAACATCCAGAAGAAAAAGAGTCCATTGACATTGAAAGACCCACTAAAATAGGTTGTTTCACTTTCCTAAGCATTTCAAGAATCTTTTTATTTTCTAGATTGCATAACCACGCGTCTATGTACACAACTTCTATTCCCTTGCTTCTCAAGAAAGATACGATATATTCAGCACCCAAATTCTCTTCTGTTGTTCTATGCGTATCTGCCCGTGGACAAATTATTATCACCATAACAAATAAAAACTACTCGAGGCTCAAAACTATTGTGCAAAGGTAGGATGCGTGAATAAGATCTTTCGGATTAGTAGCCAATTTGAAGTTTATATCAGGAACCTTAAAACCCCTAACAATAGGACAAAATTCATCGGGCTTATATGCGCTTTTGTTCAGAATTCTTCTGCTAACACAACCACCCCTACACGAATTTACAAATTTACACTTAGCACACTCTTTGGGAAAACTTATAGTGGCTTTCGTAAAAATATCTGACACTTCGGGAGTGGGATCTAAATATACACACTCTGAGATTGTAAGATCTGGGTGGATTCTAACAGAATGTCTACATGGGGATGCGAATCTCTGTTACAAGAGAATTTTGGAGAGAACCAGAAAGAAATCTGGATACAATCTTCCGGCAACAACGGAAACGCAAGAGCAGTTGCAGAAGTGCTTGAGACAGTACATCACATTGAGTGGGCAACTGAAAAATGTAGTATTGCTCGACGCAAACTTACCGACAGCTATCAAGGTAAAGGCGATCATGGGTGCTATGAAAGACTATAGAATTTGACGGGGAGACAACCTAAGTGGTATAATAAAGGCATATTGAGCGGAAGTTTGGCTCAAAAACGAAAGCCCACGGACAGGCGGTCCGTCTCGGCTAAAATCTCAAAAAATGCATCTTAAGGAGGTGCATCATGAAGAAAATCTTTGGTCGACTCACTCTCATCGTCGTCCTGGCGTTTGTGTTGCTGGGCGTGGGAACCCCCGCAAACACCACTGTCGCCGCCCCCACCACACCCACAAAAGTGTGGTTCCCGCTCGTTTTTGATGTTAGCATACGACATTACGTTTACGCGTATGGCATGTTTCCAAACTCCACTTGCGCCTTGGATTACGGGGTCGATCCCTGGCGTGGCGACTGCTTTAAGTGTGACCTCACGGTTTATTGTCGTTTCTCTTGCTCTGACAATGTCTTCTATCTCGAGACTTGGGATGGTAGTGATTGTGCTGGCTGTAGCACCATCCCATAAACGATGCTCTCGTTCAGTATAATCCTTAAGTGGAGAAACACTGGACGGGAGCAACTTCTTTCTAGTTGATTTTACATCCTTACCTATCTATAATATACAATGTATGGTTTTGTCCCAAATCTCGAGCTACTCTTGCTACCTTAAAAAATTCAAGGGGTTGTGTGTTTTTATTTTTATCTTGCTTTGTTTTTTTGCAGTCTCATCTACTGCTACAATGGCATGTACTT
Source organism: Patescibacteria group bacterium (assembly GCA_018896215.1). Lineage (NCBI taxonomy): Bacteria > Patescibacteria group bacterium. The sequence continues at coordinate 16,030 of JAHINB010000020.1, read as the reverse complement.
ATGACAGTTTCGCGTATGACATGTTTCCAAACTCCACTTGCGCCTTGGATTATGGAGCAGATCCTTGGTATGGTGATTGTTTTAAGTGTGACCTCACGGTTTATTGTCGTTCCTCTTGCTCTAACAATGTCTTCTATCTCGAGACTTGGGATGGTAGCGATTGTACTGGATGTAGCATCCCAGCTTCTTGTTCCTACAGCTCCTGCAATTCGGTTGATAACTGTGTAGTAAATGAAAATCAACCACTTTGTTCCGGTGGCGGTTGTGCGTGCTATAGCAATCTTTGTACGCTAAGTAGCGAATGCAAGAGACCCAACCTCACTTGCAATTCGGTTGTTTTATCTCCCGCCAATCCCTACCTCAACCAAACTCACACTACAAGCGTAACGATAAATAATATCGGATCGGCGTACGCCGGAGCATCTTCCGGCGACATTTTTTTGGATTGCAACCCCCAAACTTCCAGTTGTTCTTATGTATCTCGTATTCCCGTAGATGGAATTATGAAAGGGTTTAGTGCGACAAAAACATTCAGTGGATTAACAGTCTCCACAACAGGTTCACATACTTACTATATAAAGGTTGATTCCACTAATGCCATTACCAACGAAAAAAGCGAAGCGGACAACTTTTGTTCTGCTCCATTCACCGTCTGTAACAACTCGCCTCCTCCCGCTCCAACATTTACCGCCTCATCTTGCACAGAAGATACCACACCAACTTGGACTAGGGGATCTTACTCGTATAGTGGATATTGTAACGCTATTAACAAAACCAAAATAATCAAAAGCTGGGGAGGAGTTACCGAATATTTTAATAGCGAGCTAACTTCGTGGACCTCTGCCTTGGACAGAACAAGTGGCGATTCCATTCAAGTTTGCTACAGCAATAATGGCGGTACTACCTACGGAACCTGCTCCGACAGTGCTACAGTAGGGATAGACGCGACCCGCCCCTCTGTATCTAATCTCTACCCAACCCCGGGAAGCGCGGTTTGTACAAATGACACGACCCCAAGCTGGGTATGGAGTATAAGCAATTCGGGTTGTTTTACCGCAAACGGGACGGAACTAGACACCAGCTGGGACAGCAATAACGCAGTTTATGGTAGGGTGATTTCCGCCTTTACTCAAAGTTCCTCCTATCCCCTGCAACCCGATGGCAATTACTCTATAAAAGCACGGTATAAAGAAAGCACCTCTTTATGGGGATCCTGGTCTGGAGATTCTGTTTACACAATTGACACTTCGCATCCGACAATAGGGGTTATAAACGCCACCCCAACCTGCGCCAACCCCGGAAACAGCGACGGATCAGTAGCACTTTCTTGGAGCGGTTCGGACACGGGATGCGGAAATTCTTCTCTTTCTTATTCGGCAAGCAATATTGATGAGATAAACGCTACAACTTACTCCTTCTCCACAACAAAAACGGTTACAGGTCTGTCCGCGGGGAGCCACTCCGTTTGGATATACGCAAGAGATTCGGTCGGAAACATCGGGGCGAAAGAGCAGTTTTTTACAGTAGCTACCTGTATTGTCTCAACACCAAATTTATTGCTATCGGCAAACCCAACCTCCAGAACCATTTATCAAGGGGATACTACTACTTACGATATAAACTTTACCGGAACAAATGGCTGGAGTACAGCGATAACCCCAACTGTTTCGGTAACGGCTCCCGTGGGAGCAACTAAACCCACATATTCATTTAACACAAACTCTTTCGTTCCTCCGGCAAGCCCTGGAACAAATAGAACACTTTCCATCACAAACTCAACGAGCGCAACCCCTGGAGGTTATGCATACAGGATAAGAGCAGATGCCACTCACTATGTGGATATAGCTCTAACGATTAAGGCAAAGATAAAATCCTGCGGGGTTTCTCCCGCCCCGAGTTCAATCACAACAGCCCAAACTTCCAGGCTAACCGGCTCTTTCTCGTCCGATGATTTATCCATGCCAGTAACCTACAACTGGAATCCTCTGGGAGTTGGAGATCCCGTGGGAAGTTGGAATCCCGTAACGGGAAACCCTTCAACATGGACTCCTCCTAATATTTCCAGCGCCCAATCGTTTAATTTAGGACTTAAAGTTTACGAAACAGCCAACTCGGCAAATTACGCAACCTGCACTGGGGGTATAACAGTAACGCCAGCGCTCACGCCAGCCTACTCTATGTCAGCAAGCCCGACAACTCGTTCTATAGGTCAAAGCGCCACTACAACTTACGAAATTACTTATACCCCTTCTGGTGGATTTAGCGGTAATTTAAGTCCAACCTGCTCCGTTGCCGGATCTTCTTCATCAAATAAACCAACCTGCTCTTTGGCAATAGCCTCTGGGTCTTTGACACCGCTTTCTGCCCTAGCAAAGCAAACTTTAACTGTCGCGACAAATGCCAACACTCCAAAACTAGATTACACCATAACAGTTACTGGAGACTCCACGCATTCAACCAGCGTAACTTTAACCGTGGGAGACCCTCCTTCCTGTTCCCTTTCGGCAAGTCCCACTAGCGTGCCTCCGGGAGGAGTATCCACTATTACAGCAACATCATCAGGAGGGGTAGGAGGTTTAACTCCAACCTGGTCTAGTAGTGGAGGAACCTTAAGCGGTACTTCTTTATCTGGAGCCACTTGGACTGCCAAAAACGCCTCATCCGTTAATCTTCCCAGTGGAACTTATGATGTTAATCTTAAGGTCACGGATGGCAATGGCGTCTTTGCTAACTGTACTACACCAGTAACGGTGATTTCTGTTGCAACTCCCGACTACACCATGACCGCGAAATGGGACAGCACCAACACTACACTGCGCGAAATCTACACTTGGTATCCTGCGCAAACTCTTACCGCAACTCTGACTCCACTCAACGGTTGGACAAGCAATGTGACTGTGTATTGTGCTGTTGATAACGGAGGATCTTGCTCTCCCGCCTCGGCAGTGGTTGCTGGAGCCAGCGGAACAGCGAGATTTAGCGTCAGTTTTCCCGGAAGGGGATCCTATAATGTAAGGTTGTCAACTGACGAAGGCAAAACGGCCAATTTAACTCTCATAGTGTCACAGTCTCGCGGATGCGTTATCAGCTCCACTAACCTGTCTGGAATGGATCCCTACGCCCGAGACTATTTAGATCTAAAAGCCACGGTAACAGGCATCACTAACCCAACATACACTTGGTCAGCCAGCGCCGGATCGTACAGCAGTACCGCATCGGCAACTCCTCGCTGGACAGCGCAGTCGGGAAATACAGGACTTCCGGGAACGGATTATGATTTAAATCTATTAGTTTCTGGGGTGGAAGGAAGCGCCAGTTGCGCCAGCGTCGCTCATGTTAAAAACTACACATTTTGGATCAATCCAACCAGCGTTTCCGTAGAGCAGGGAGGGTCAAAAACGACATTGGGAAGAACCGCCGATCAAGTTCCATCTACAAGCTATAACTTCTCTCTTTCAGTGGGATTTGGTTTGATTGGATGGCAAAGCACCGATCCAGGATCTAGTGTTTGGTGGCCAGCAAACGCAACCGGCAACCCCCCTAGCGGTATAAGCGTTAATTACTCTCCATCTTCCTGCACCCCCGATTGCAACTCCACAATCACATTTTCCGCCGGGAGTAGCGCCTCTCTTGGAACTTATTATTTGATGTTCCAAACCAGCGCCACCTCTCCAGCCTTAAGCAAACCGATTCCCCATTCGGCTTGGCTGACTTTGCAAGTAATCCCCCCAACAGCGATTCCAGATTTTTCTGTTTCTCTCTCTCCAACTTCTCGTTCTGTAGTGCAGGGTTCATCAACAACATATACCGCAACCTTTACAGCTCTAAATGGTTGGTCAACCTCTATTACTCCATCTATTTCTGGATGTCCAGCTAACGCTACTTGTACAATACCCAATACAGCTTTTGTTCCTTCGACATCCGGGACGGCAAAAACTGTTTCTGTCGCCACCACCGCTTCAATAGTGGTTGGGTCGTACACATTAACAATAAATGGCGATGCCGCACATTCTGCCAATGTCAGTTTGGTTATTACTCAAGCTAATCGCGCCCCAACATGTTCCATCACCGCACCTCCAAGCCCTGTTATTGTGGGTTCTGCTAATACCGCGCAAGCCACAGCTTCCGATCCCGACGGAAACCCTATCAGCTATACTTGGACATCTTCCGCAGGCAGTTATTCCAACACTACAACTAACCCCACAACCTGGACTGCTCCACCAGTCGCCTCAAGTCCAGACATTAACCTGACTGTATCCGATGGTTCTCTCACAGGAACCTGTACTAAACCCATTACTGTTGTCAACGCTCCGGATTTTTTGATGTGGGCTTCTCCTGCATCGGCATCAGTGACCAAAGGATCGCGTTCTTCGCATCTGGTAATGTATGAATCCATTGATGGATGGAATAGCGCTTTGTCTCCAACTTGTTCGGTCTCGGGAACATCTGCCAACAAACCAACTTGTACATTATCTTTGCCATCTGTTACCCCCCCCGGAGCGCAAACTTTAACCGTTTTTACGGTTTCTCAAACTCCCAATGGAACTTACACTATTACAGTAAATGCCAGCGGAACCCAATCGGGAACAACACGAACTCACTCCACTTCTGTAACGGTAACTGTAGGAGATGTTCCCTCTTGTTCTCTTTCAGCAAGTCCAACTAGCGTGTTTCCAGGAGGAGTATCTACCGTGACAGCAACAACGGCAGGAGGAGTGGGGAGTTTAACCCCGTCTTGGTCAGCCAGCGGTGGATCGTTGAGCGGTACTTCTTTAGCTGGCGCTACTTGGACGGCTAAGAACGCTTCATCCGTTAATCTTCCCAGCGGAACTTACGATGTGAGATTAACAGTAACGGATACCAAAGGAGTTTCTGGTGGATGTACCACGCCGATAACAGTTTCGAACGAACCAGATTTTTCTGTAAATATTGTGGAAAGTGCCATCGCAACCACAGAAGGGGTAAATGGATCGTTTAGCGTCAACCTACGAGATGGATCTTCTGACTGGACAGTAGCAGTTCCTTTGTCTTGCACGGTTTCTCCTGCAGGTCCCGTATGCAACCTAAACAAGTTATCGGAGATACCCTCCATAACCGCCTTGACCACTGGAACAATATCCAACACGGCAGGAAACTCCGGAGCATATACTATTACAGTAACTGCAGGACCTTCTACTCAAAGTGGTTATACAAGAACGCACGCAGATTCTGCAGGTCTTACAATTGGAAATGGTCCTGACTTTACAATGACCGTTGCGCCTGCTACAGCTTCTGTTGACAAGGGACAGGGCTCTTCCTATACAATCTCTTATGTCTCGGTAAATGGATGGAGTACTGCTTTGTCTCCAACCTGTTTGGTATTAGGATCTTTGCTAAATAAACCGACCTGCTCTTTATCACCAGTTTCGATAACTCCCACAGGAACACAAACACTAACAGTTACAACAGCTCTGGCAACTCCTAGTGGGACTTACACCATTACGGTAACTGCAACTGGAACCCAATCTATAACTAGAACCCACACGGTATCTCCTCAAATTACTGTTCTTGCGCCAATCTCTTGTTCTGTAAGCCCGCTTACATTTAGTGTTATTACAGGCCAAACTTACTCCTCTCTTACAGGAACTGTGTTGGGCAATGTACTTGGAGTTGTTCAATACTCCTGGGGTGCTCTTGGTCAATTTTCGAACGCTACAGGCGCTGTAACCAACTGGACGGCTAAAAATTCCTTTGGGGCCAATCTTGCAATTGGAAGCTATGGTTTACAACTTACGGTTACCGATTCCGTGCGTCCAATACGAACAAGTACCTGTCCAACAACAGCAACTGTTGTAGCGGTAACAGGATCGATTAGCGGAACTGTTTATTACCAGCCAGATCAAACCAGTTGCTCCACAAGCGGAGCGTCTTCCTTTTCGGGAGCTCCAGTAACTTTAGTGCCTGCGTCTGGAAGTACTCAAATAACAACCTCAAACCCTTCTTACTCTTTTAGTAATCTACCACTTGGCGACTACACGGTATCTCTAACACCTCCAGCCGAAAAAACGGTTACCTCATCGTGTGGCGGTTTAGCAAGAGCAGTTACCCTTACAGACGGTTCCAATAAAACAGTAGATTTTGTCTTAAATGATTTAGTTCCCGCTCCCTGGTTCCAGGTTTACGGGGGCGATGTCAATGTCAACGGTCAAACCGCTATGGACGACCTTCCACCAAATAAGTACTTTTACGCCACAGCAAACAATGTTTCTACCATAGTTGGATCATTCACTAATATTGGAAGTCAAGCCTTTGGCGTTTTAACTACCCAATCATTTAGTGGATCAACACCTGATGATTTATTTGTTCCCTCAAGTAGTACTGGATGGAGCATTTTTGGATCGGGTGCAAAACCTATTTCCTTTCCGGCGCTTTTTGATCCCAACAAAAGCTTTGGGCTACTGGAAGATTCAGCTACAGCAACATCCAACATAGGAGATTTATCAAAAGGTGGAATTTATAAGCCAACTTCGTCCGTTTCGTCTTTAGGAAACTCGCTTAAAAATTATAAAATTAATGGAACAAACCCCGCTGTGGCGGTAATACTTTTTAATGGAGACTTAACAATAAACGAGAGAATAAATAAAAGTTCCTCTTCTTCCTCTAATACAACTTTAATACTTGTAATAAACGGCAATTTGGTTGTTTCCAAAGATGTTGATTTAATAGAAGCTACGGTAATTGTTGTGGGAAACAATACTACTATTGTTGATGGGGAAACGGGAGCAAATGATGGCAGAGATAAAACTCTTACAATAAGCGGGGGGTTGTATTCTAGCGGGGATATTTTAATTAATCGAGATATGAGCAAAGTTCCGGGGAATGGGAATTTGGATCCGGTGCTTTTGGTGATTTACGATCCCTCGCCATTGGTTTTAAGCTCGCAACGAGAGCTTAAAGAATTTAAGACCAGCTGGGTGGAAATTCGCAACTAAATACTGTATACTTCCTTAGCCTATGTTTATGAAAACAATTCTCAAGAGAATTTTTGTTTCGGTCATTGCAATTTATGCCTGCTCTCTTTTGGTATCAGGTTTAAGCTTTGACAACAACATTAAAACCCTGCTTCTTGCTGGCGCGGTTTTTTCCCTGCTCAATTTAATTTTGCGACCCGTTTTAAAACTGGTAATGTTGCCCATAAACTTTATTACCTTGGGAACAATTTCCTGGATAATTGGCGTTTTTATGCTTTATCTTACGACCTATTTGGTTTCGGGATTTACTGTTTCGGCGTTTGAATTTGGCGGATTTTCCTCAAACGGCTTTAGGGTTCCCAACGCCTCTTTAAATGTTTTTTGGACAGTAACACTATGTTCGTTTATTATCAGTTGGTTATCTAGAATTGTTATGTGGTTGTTTGAAAACTAATTTAATGTTTTTTCCAGCACTTTTAATTACATCACTACAGATTTTATTGTCTCTCTTGCTCATAACCCTCATCATCCTTCAAGGTGGCGGAGCTGGTTTATCCTCATCTTCGGGATACGCTAATTATTTTGCCACCAAACGAGGCTTTGACCGCTACATCTTTTTTGCTACCATCGCTGTTGCCATTGCCTTTGTTGCAGTATCCACAGTTTCCGTGTTTATCAAATAAAAATGCTGGCTGTTGCGACCGTACTTTATTCCATTTGGATTTTTTTTAAATCATTGATAGTTCCTACATTATACATAGAGGGGGTTGTAGGTCCGGTACGAAGCATCTACCCACCACAAAGCACTACAGACGCTGAAAAAACTATTGTGAGTTTGGTCTACCGCGGTCTTTACAAATATGACGACAAAGGAAACTTGGTTTCCGATCTAGCCAAAACGGTAGAGGTGGGAGATGACGGACTTTCTTATACGGTGACAATCAGTGAGAATAATTTTTGGCACAACGGCGATCCAATTACTGCTGACGATGTTTTGTATTCCGCCTCATTATATTCCAGCCTTAGTGAAATTAGAATTGACAGAGTGAGTGATACGGCAGTTAAGTTCATCCTTCCCAATAAGTTCTCACCATTTTTATCTATTCTTACATTTCCATTAGTCTCCTCAAAGGATAGTAACAAAGTCTCTGATTTGTATGTTAATGGTTCCGGTGACTTTAGGGTTATTAAAGTATCTCGAACAAAAGATGGAGTCTCTCAAATTGTTCTATTTCACCAGAAACAAGCTAGCTTATATACTAGCAACCCTGCTTATAAATTAAATAAAATAGCCTTTAGAGTTTACAAGTCGGATACTGACCTGCAAACTGCTTATAAACTTGGAGAAATTGACGGGTTTTTTGCCAGACAAGAATTTAATTTTCATGGAATGCATAAAATTAGCACTCCAATCTACGGTCGTTATTTTGTTTTGCACTTTAATACCTCCAAAGAGCCTTTCTCTGATAAAGACTTAAGAAAAAAACTAGCCAAATCTATCGATTTAGATTACCTGCAAAAGACTTTGCTTAAGGATAAAGTGGTAAAAACCGATGGGGTAATCAGCAATAGTTGGGTTACAAAAAAAGATTTAGCGTCTTTAGATTACGATCCCAACCAAAGTCCCGAAACCACTGTTGTAAAGTCGTCTCTTTCGTACTCTAATTCCAAAGAACTTTCTCTTGTGGCCAATTACATTGTCCAGGAAGCCAAAAAGTTAAATCTGGAAATTGAATTAAACCCTTTAACACCCGCAGAAATCAACAATCTGATCAGCACAGAAAGGGATTACGATTTAATTTTGCTAGGAGAAGAAGTAGGACACGATCCCGACAGATATGTCTTTTGGCATTCTACGCAACAGCAGTACCCAGGACTTAACCTATCGCAATTCTCTAATATTAGAGTGGATAAAGCCTTAGAAAAAGGTCGCGAAGAAACCGATCCCGAACAAAGATTAGAGCACTACAGCATTTTTCAAACCGTAATCAACGAAGAGGTACCGGCGTTATTTTTATATCATGAAGTTTATTATTATAATATGAGCGACAAAATTAAAGCTCCGTTAATTGATGATCTTTATTATCCCTGGGAACGATTAAGAGACTTTGTTAAATGGGAATACCAAATGTCAGGTATGGGGGCGGAGTAGCTGAAATGCTAAAATTACCAAGCTCACGCACAGGGCAACAGCCACAAAAATTCCTAAAATTTCAATAGCTTTAAGGTTGGTATTGGTATTTAGATTCTTAATTAAACTTTCGTTGGGGTTCCATTCGCTATTGGTTGCAAAACTAATATTGACTTTTTTAGTCAAATCATTGGCGCTTCTAAAATATCCTGGAGGAAGGGGGTTTGTAGAGTCTTTTCCTTTAATTACTAGACTAACATGGTTGGAATCAAAATTGTTAAAGTAGTCTAATCCCGAAGTGGCTCCCCAAGTAGGGTCTATTGGTATCCAACCATAGGAAGGATCGTAAAATTCCACCCAAGAGTGTAAAAAATCGTCTTCTTTATTATAAAAAACCGAAAGTGGCTTTTTGGATAAATCTTTAGAATAAGCAAAGCCATCGATCTCTCGTGCAGGAATGCTCAAAGCGCGCAACAGGGCAATTGTTAAGTCGCTAAATTCCATACAAACCCCCTTCTTGATTTCCAGCGTTTTGACAGCGCCAAGACGAAGAGAATTTCCTAAAGATTGTTTTGTGGAATCGTAAGTTATATTCTGGGTTACAAAGTCAAAAACACTTTTAGCTTTTTCTAGATTAGACTCTTTTGAACTTGCTAATTCTTGAGCAACCGCTTTAATGTCCGGGTCATCTACCTCCCAGAAAGGCAGTGGTTTTGTGTATTCTTGGATATTGCCAGCCGACATCCGCAAGATTTTTAAGGAGTCTTTTTGATCTATGGGATGATTAATTACCTTGATTAATCCCGAAACTTTTACAATTTGCGTAGATTTTTCTTTAACTTTGATTACGGCTTGGGTGTTTCCATCGGAGTCAAGATAAATATCTTTTGGAATTGGTGTAATTTTTTTTACGATGACCTCCTGACGACTGGCAATAATTGGGGGGAGTGTAATAACCCTATCTTGGACAAATACCGTGGGATTCTCTAAATCGTATGTTAAATCAAAGTTATATATTTGGTAGTTTCCAAAAAAGACCACCATTGCGACGGTATAATAAGACTCATTCGCGAATGTTAAACTATTTTTACTTGTGTCTAGCGTGTAAGGCGCTGGAGAGGCAAAGCTTACTTCTCCAAAATAGTTAGGATACACAACGGTAATTTGATAGCTTTGGTATTCCGACAACCGCTTGACTTTGGGAATGTAAATTTCTCTAATTAGTCCATTATTTTCCAAAGACTCCAAAGTTTTAAATGAAACAGTATAAGAAAAACTATTTTCCTTTCCCACAATAGGTTCGGTAAAGTTTATCTCTATATCACGACCACTTGTACCCGTAGTGGTTTGAAAATCTAAAGATTTATTTTGCGAAGAAACTTTTACATCCCAAATATCATTAAACCCAGTTTTAATAAATTGACTGCCTAAAACAACGCTTTGCTTTAAATTGGTAACAGTATTAGTAATGGCAACTTGTGTATACTCCGAATTGGTATAATCGTACACAGCGCTTACTGAAACTTCAAAGGAGACATCGCCTTGAGCAAAAGCGTTGACTGGTTTAATAGAAAAAACCAAAACAACGATAAGTAGGCTAGTTACTAATCGATAAAGCATAATCCTCCCATTATCTCATAAATTCCTCGATTTTGAGGTATCTCCATTTCCCGAATTGGTCTTTGTGAAAAGAGAAGTCGCGTCTCTTGGATCTCTCAAGTAACTTAAGCTTCCTCTCAATCAAAACTTTTTGATCATCCCCAAACTCTAAATACAAAATACCATTTGGTTTTAAGTATTTGGTGAATCCCCTTAGGATTTTATTGATAAAAAACATCCCATTGTCTTTGGCAAAAAGGGCTTCTTTGGGTTCAAATTTTAGGTTTTTATCAAACTTGCCGTTGGGGTTGACATACGGCGGATTGCAAAAAATACAATCGTATCTTCTCCCCTTTAGACTCGAGAATAGATCTGACTTGATAAGGGATAATCCCTGTAAGGGATTATCCCTAATCGAACGGGGATCGCCCCTTATGAGATTTAGTTTTAAATTTATTTCCGTTTGTTTAAGAGCGTTATCGTCTATATCTACAAAATCAACTGAGACATTTGATAAGTGTTTTAGTAACGCTATTCCAATACACCCCGACCCACAGCATAGGTCTAAGGCTTTAACCATGCGGGTACTACCCGAATCGGGTAGTACCCGATTTTTTCCTTTTATGGCTTGGTTTACCCAATATTCGGTTTCGGGACGGGGAATCAGCGGTCTTAAAGAAAGATCAATAACACAACCTAAAAATTCGGTTTTACCAATTACATAAGCCACAGGTTCTCCTTGTTCAAGGCGTTTGATGTCAAATGTTTCTTCTGGTAAGGGTAAACGCTGATTTAAAAGAATTTCTGCCTCTGTCCAGTGATATTTTTCTTTAAGCAACCAGCGGATTTCTTTTTGCATAAACTAAATAGCCCTACTTCGCTCGCCATAGGCGGGCTACGAAGGGCATAAGAAAATGTAACCCACCTTCGGTGGAAACATTTTCTAATGGGGTGGGTGATGGGATTCGAACCCACAACCTCTTCCTTCACAGGGAAGCATTCTAACCATTGAACTACACCCACCATGGTGGGTTCATCAGGACTCGAACCTGAGACCTCTTCGATGTAAACGAAGCGCTCTAACCAACTGAGCTATGAACCCGTGGAGCGGCGGACCAGATTCGAACTGGCGACCTTCTCCTTGTCCCGTAAAATGTGCTGAACTTTTGTGAAGCACTAATTTTACGCGATCCCGTTAACTTGGAGCGATGGAAGGGATTTGAACCCTCAACCTCCTCCTTGGAAGGGAGGCATTCTACCATTGAACTACCATCGCCAACAAATCTTTATTGCACATTCACGGGATTCTCAAAAAACTAGGTCGCTACGCTCCAAGTTTTTTGGGAGAAGGGAGGCATTCTACCAACTGAACTACCGCCGCATCTTTAAGCTTTTAGATTGTACCAAAATATATTATACTTACAAAGTCTTTGGGTGCTCACAAAGTCCCAACATGCGCCCGTAGCTCAACGGATAGAGCAATACCCTTCTAAGGTAGAGGTTGAGCGTTCGATTCGCTCCGGGCGCACCACTAGAAACTGTGGATACGAAGTATCGTACAGTTTCTTGTGCCCTCCGTAGCTCGCCTGTGGCGAGCGAAGGATGGGCTAAGCAAGTCCGCCGTCGCTAAAGCTTTGGCGGACATAAGAACATTTAAGCTCGCAAACTCGCTAATATGTTCTAATGGATCGCTAGCTCAATGGCAGAGCAACCGGCTCTTAACCGGTAGGTTCAGGGTTCGACCCCCTGGCGATCCACCACATAAAAATCTTGTCGAATTCGCCAAATTTATTTGGCGAATGAGACTAGAGTTTTACGTAGCCACGTTGAATTCGAACGAAGTGAGAATTCTTACGTGGCAGTGATTCTATATCAATATCGACAAGATTTAACGTGGTGCGGCCATCCTACCCCAATATTTTTTTCCTTCTGTTGATAACAAAGAGCGAAGTAAGCGCAAGCGCGAAAGGTACTAGATAAAAAACCGCTCTAAACAAAAGAGAAACTAGGAATGTTGTATTAAAGGGAACTCCCATAAATTTAAAGATTTCGGACATCGATGCCTCTTGAACCCCCAAGCCTCCTGGAATCATCGAAATAATTCCTGCCGATGCTCCAACCACCATCCCGCTAAAGATTGAAAAGCGACCCAAAGAAATATTAAAGGCTTTAAAACAGTAACCTAAAGCCAGAGACGCCGATCCATAATCTGCAATTACAATCAATACCAGTAGGGGAAAAATCCAAAATTTTTTGGTGGCGGATTTTATTCCGGTAGAAAGTACCAAATCAAAATTAGCAAATGATTCGCTTAATGATTTTTTGGAAAAAACTTTAAGAACTTTTTCTGTCCCCAAAAGAACGATTTTTCGTACTTGAGAAAAAAGCAAAACAATCGTTGCTAGACAAAAAATAATAAAAGAGGTGTAGGACAGAGCTACTAGAGTGTGATATTGCCGTGGAGATAATACATAGTTGTTAAAAATATGAATTAGGGAAAAAGGAATAAACGCGGTAATTCCAATCGTGTACAAATACATATGAAAAAGCGATGCCGCTATCACCAATCTTGCTTTGATATCGTATCTTTTAAGCATTACAATCCTTAAGGAAAATCCGGCAACTCCGCCAAACGCCATCAAGTTATTTATTACGATGGAGAGTATCGCGATTGGCAAAAGAGCAATGGTTTTTACTTTAATTTCAAAAAGTCGCGCCACCAAAACAAAACCTATCCCGGAAAACAAAATAGCCAGATAACTGTAAAAGGCAATTTGGGGTAAATAAGAAAGATCAGCGGTGTTTAGAATAGTAATAAACTGCTCTTTGTCTTTAAAGACAATAAAAAGCAATGTGGTGATTCCAATAATTTGTAGGATTAACCCTTTTTTATCGCGCATGAATTTAAGTCTACCACTTTTTGCACTTCGGCAAAATTATTACATTCCATAAGTTGCTGACGAATCTTATCCGCGCCATTAAAGTTATTTACATACATTTTAAAGAATTTCTTTAGGGCATCAAAATTTTTATAACAAGATTTAGAGAAATCCTCCGATAAATTACCCCGACCTAGTGTCGGGGGCGTTTCATACTCACTTGTGAGTATTGTGTTTTTTTCACAAAACAATTTAGTATGTTTAAGCAGGATATTAATTTTGTCTTGTGGTGAGTGTACTTTGGGAGTGGGGGATTTATCAAAAACCCAAGGGTCGGCAAAAATTCCTCGTCCAATCATAACCCCATCCACGCCATACTTTTGATGTTTTTCCACAACTTCTGCGTAGCTTTTTACATCACCATTACCAATAATTATTGTTTTGGGAGAGATTTTATCTTTTAACAAAACGGCTTTGGCGATTTCATCCCAATCAGCTGGTATTTTTGATTTCCCCCGAGCAGTTCGACCATGAATTATTAAAGCGTCAATTTTTTGTTCCAGTAAAAAGCGTATCCAATCTTCCGTTACAATAGAATCAAAGCCGATTCTTGTCTTAACACTGACAGCCATATTACCCGCACCTTCTCTCACTGCGGAGATAATCTCGCCAGTTAATTGTTTATTTTGAATAAGTGCCGAACCAGCTTCTTTTTTAATTACACCTCTATCGGGGCATCCCATGTTTATATCAACCCCATCAAATTTCAGATCTCTCACAATATGGGTTGCATTGTAGAGTAGATTTGGATTACTACCCCATATTTGTGCTACAACGGGGCGTTGTTTTTTGGAATAGAGAAGTTTTTTAATGCTATATTCGTAACCTTTGGATGAACAAAGACCGTCAGAGCTGGTAAATTCAGTGAAGATAACATCGGGTTTGGCAAGATCGCAAATTATTTCTCTAAAGACAAAATCTGTGACATCCTCCATGGGAGCAAGTACGGTAAAAGGTTTTGCAAGTTTTTGCCAAAAATTGGACATTACATGTATGTTATTTTACTAAGCGTGGTCGGGGATGTCAGGCTCGAACTGACGGCCTCCACGTCCCAAACGTGGCGCGCTACCAACTGCGCCAATCCCCGAATTCTTATGGCTGTGCCACGTTAAATCTTGTTGTGAAACTCGCCCCGAAATAATTTTCGCTTCGCTCAAATTAAACGGGGCACTCTAAAACTCTAGTTTCATTCGCCAAATTTATTTTGCGAATTCAACAAGATTTTTACGTGGTGCCGAGAAGAGGACTTGAACCTCCAAGGGCTATTCGCCCACAACGACCTCAACGTTGCGCGTCTACCATTTCGCCATCTCGGCTTGAATAATTTTGGATGGTCCTGAGGGTAGGATTCGAACCTACGAATAACGGTTTTACAGACCGCGGCCTTAGACCACTTGGCTACCTCAGGAGAACTTATAAAAACAGTCCTCCTACGCTAAAGCTACGGAGGACATAAGTCTTTGTAGTTTGCTTTGCGAACACAAAGACTAATGGTGGTGAGGGTGAGAATCGAACTCACATGGCTGGTTTTTCAGACCAGAGCCGTGACCAACTTGGCTACCTCACCAAAGTAATGGCTTATTTTAATTCAAAAAATACTCCCCTACAAGTACACAATCTGTGTGGCCGCGCCACGTTAAATCTTGTTGTGAAACTCGCCCCGAAATAATTTTCGCTTCGCTCAAATTAAACGGGGCACTCTAAAACTCTAGTCTCCCCCGACCTAAAGTCGGGGATCGACAAGATTTTTACGTGGTGGGCAAAGAGGGAGTCGAACCCTCACGTCTTTAAAGGACAATGGATTTTAAGTCCATCGCGTCTGCCATTCCGCCACTTGCCCATTAACCAAATAAAATTCCTCTAGATTTGCTTTCGCAAATCGAAGTCCATCGCGTCTGCTCCCGAACAAGTTTGCTACGCAAACTTTACGGGACGAAACAAAATGTATTTCACTTTGTGAAAACATTTTCTAACGCATTCCGCCACTTGCCCAATTGGTGTGTCTTTACAGTTTGGCTCGAACCTATTTTATCAAAAACTCCTGAACGAAACCAGACCAAGGAAGCCAGCCCCGCCACCGCTCGCTCCGCTCGCCACACCACAGAAAAATACTCTTTGCTCTTTTCATTGTGCGCGCGCCGGATTTCTTTTTCTCTTAATGAAAAGAGTATTTTTCTGCGGTGTTCTGCCTTCCAAGTATTCAGGCAGGTGGCGGGGCTGGCCTCATTTTGATTTCGCAAAGGAAAAGCGGAATTCCCCCCAAACCCCCCTTCCGCTTTTCCTTTGCTCAAACGGGACGGGAACGGAAGCAGGCGGGCAAAAATTCCTTCCCCCCAACCCCCTTCCTTTTTGCCCGCCTGCTTGGGCTTCGCCCCCAAAACTTTCGGACGGACGGATTTTTCGGCGGGCTT
>JAHINB010000019.1 GCA_018896215.1 Patescibacteria group bacterium | reverse complement strand
CGCGCGCGCAAAAAATAGCGGAGGCGCGGCGGGTGGGGGCGCCACGCTGGAGCAAGCGAGCCACGAAGCGGCGAGCTAGCACATTGAAGTTCGACATTTTTTGTAAACGGTCAGCCAGTAAGAAGAAGAAAGCCGCGAAGAGGTAGCGCTTGCCGCGCCTCCGAAACTGCCTGCCCGCCTCTGGAGGGTCGGCTCGTAAAAGTCGCTGAAAGCGACTAAAAGAAAAAACGCAAAAATTTTAAAGAACTTTTTATTAACTCAAATGGCGTATCCGGTAGACCCAACCAGATTGCTCATGTTGTCCGAATACACCATTAAAAATAGCAATCGGTGAAAGTTGAGTCCACTAACAGTATACAAATTGTGGATACTTGAAATCCGAATTTATGCTATACTTTTTTGTAGATATCCATATGAAAGACCAAATTAATGTTGGTGATCAAAACTCACAAAAAACAGGCCAAAGCACCTCTGTTGAAAGTTCTGAAGTTTTAGAAAAAAGACTTAAATATTGGAAGTTAACCTCTATTGTACTGTTCGTCTTACTAATAATCTCCTTAATTTCAAGAGTAACAATTTACGAAGGATCAAAGAGAAATACAGAGTCGGAAACAAATAAAGACACCAGCATGATCAATACAGCGACACCAACTCCTCAACCTCAACCAACCATTCCAGCAACACAGGCCGATCCGACTATAGGGAAATCTTATGGTGTTTTTTATCCCTATAGTGAGGGCATTACTATTAATAACAATTTGCCAACAATAATAGGAAAAGTGGCACAGAAATCCGACATATACCTCGATACAAAATTTGGTTTAGAAAAGTCACCGGTTTCCGGGGAAGACGAATACTTTTTACGCTTTATCCCAGGAAGGGTAAAGAATCTCAAAGTAAAAATTGATGATATTGCCGTTAAAGCTGTTTTCGGAACTCCGCAATACCCAACCGTTTTATGTAAAAACAGAAATCTAAATCCAGATGGAACTTCATCTTACGATCCAAAAACAGGCGAGAAATCTCCACCAGACGACATTTTTAATTTAGAAAGTGATTGTCTTACCAATAAACAATCTGAATTACCTCCAGTTGTCTTTTTTACGAAATCAGAGACACCACTTTCAAAAGGGAAACATACACTAACAATACAAGGAAATGATAATTATCAAACGATGACGTTCTTTGTTGACACAGAATATCATTTAACTACGCAGGATATTTATGTTGTAGATAAAACTTCAGAATACTATTTTTTGAAACAATATCCACTTATCGCGGGAGACAATTGTAGTGAAGGTTATTATTACGACAGCAATTATCTTAAAGTTCCATTACCCTCATTTAATAATTCAAATTTATACTACGGTATATCCTTTCCACAAACAAAAGCAGAGTTGGAAGATACAACAAGAAGAAAAATTCAGATAGCGTTTGACAGTGAACGGTTTGATCTTTTTTTCCCACAAAGTTCTACCTTCTACGAAGGTAAGTCTTTTTATGATCGAAACAATCGTTTAAGTGATTACCACCAATTGTTTTTACCAAAAGATCAGTTGGTATTTCCTGATGGAAGCAAGGCTACATACGTAGATGATTCCGTATTTTTTTCTGGTGGAACATATTTGAATGGTTATTTTGAAATCTATCCTATTGATATGACCGGAGGAGAATATAAAGGATTTTCGATTCCGTGGGTAATTTCCGGATCATCAAGTTGCGATGGTTAGAATTATGTTAAGATGGTTGAAGAGAGAAAATTCGAGTAGATAAAATGAAAAGTAAGATCAGTAGACTAATTTTTATCCTACTAGTTGGACTGTTTCTAACATTCGTGATTACTTTGTTTTACGGGTTTTTTGTTTTGCCTCGTTTGAATAGAAATGTTTTTTGTATACAATCTCTCTCTCGGTCATGTTTTCTTGGCTCACCTGTATGTTTTAATTTTCCTAATCCCTGTTTTACTCCACCACTCTGGTCTCCTACTAAAAACAATAATGTCGGTTTTTGAAACTAACTGAAATTTAAGGGGGTTCTTGTCTGCGTACAGGTGGGGTGAGACGAGGACACTCGCCCGAAGGGCGAGAAAATCAATTACTAATTAACCAAAGTGTTCGCATTCAAATTAGAATTCGCCTCTATTGTAAAATATTTGTATAATAAATATATGATTTCTATTCGTTTCGGAATTACGTTTAGCCACACACATTTAAATTATCTCAAAATCCCGATTGATGACGCTTTGGATTTTGCCCTGGAAATGGGTTTTTCACACTTGAGACTTGGCAGTTATTGGCAAGCGATAGAAAAAAGCAAAGGGTTATACAATTTTTCTGTATTAGAGGATTTATTAAATCGGTGTGAAAAAACAAAACAAAAAGTGATCATGAACGTGGGAGTGAAATCGCCCCGCTGGCCAGAATTTTATTGGCCAGGATATTTAAAAGAGAAAGACTTTAATAATTTAGAAGCAAAAAAAAGAACTTTGTTATTTATAGAAAAGTTGGTAAAAACTTTAAAAAACTTTTCCTGCATCACACATTGGCAAGTTGAAAATGAACCGCTTGATCCAAGCGGTCAGAAAAATTTAGCTGTTCCTATTGATTTTTTAAAAGAAGAGGTTGAATTGGTGAGAAAACTTGATAGTCGGCCAATTATTCTAACACTTTGGGCTAATGATTTGGAATCAAGGCAGTTATTTCCTAAGGTGTCATCGATATCAGACGTAATTGGTTTGGACATTTACTACAAACAGTTTATGAAAAGCGATAAGGGAAAATCAGTTTATGAGGGGCCAAGAACAAATAATAATTACTTGCAAAAAATTATTAAAACATCTCCCAAAGAAATGATTATTACGGAACTTCAGGCAGAACCATGGGAAAAAGATGAAAAAGAGTATCTATCAAAAAACCCTGAAAGCATTTCGCCGAAACTATTGGAAAGTAATCTAAAAAAAGCATTATCTCTGGGAGTAAAAGAAATTCTTTTGTGGGGATTCGAGTATTGGTATTACCAAAAAAGTCAGGGGGATCATAGATATTTAAAGATAATTAAGGAATATTTATAAAAGTTCTTTAAAATTTTTGCGTTTTTTCTTTTAGTCGCTTTCAGCGACTTTTACGAGCCGACCCTCCAGAGGCGGGCAGGCAGTTTCGGAGGCGCGGCAAGCGCTACCTCTTCGCGGCTTTCTTCTTCTTACTGG
>JAHINB010000018.1 GCA_018896215.1 Patescibacteria group bacterium | reverse complement strand
GATATTGTTGGTGTGGCGGTCCAAGCAGTACCACTGACCGTTAAGTTTCCACCAAGAGAAGTGAGATTGTTTCCCGAAACAGTAAAAGTGTTATCCAAGGTGGTCGCTCCGTGCAAGGTCAAAGTTCCCGTAGCGTTGCCGATAGTGGTGTTGCCAGAGATGTTCGCCAAGGTGATATTGCCCGTTGAGGCCGTGAGGTTGGTGGAAAATTTACCGGCACCGATCACATCTAAAGCTACGGTTGGCGAGGTAGTCCCGATGCCGACATTGCCCGCTATTGTGGCATTTCCCCCCACTGTCAAATCGTTTGTCACAGTTTGTGACTCATCTACAGTTAAATTATCAATATGAGCAACTCCGCCAATGTAGAGGTTCTGAAATTCAAATGTTGGCGAGCCTAAGGAATAGAGATCCGTCGTTTTAGGAAGTATGTCATCCGCCACTCTGGCATTTAAGTACAAAGTATCTGTATCTATGTCATTACCTATTATTAAGTCATCTTGTATGTCAACATTTCTACGAAAGAACGAGTCACCTGTAACCCACAACATGCCGCCAATTGCTAAATCATGATTAATCTCAACATCTTGGGTAACCTTTAAACTCTCGGCGGTAATCTTTTTTAAGGCTTCTACATCTTCGTAAAAATATACCTCACCGGTTTTACTGACTTTAACCCCCACAATATCTCCAATGTTTTGTGTCTGTTCCACACCCCCCGCGGTATAAGGCCCTTTTGTTTCTCCATTATCAAACACTTCTGGAATTTCTGGGATTACTTGGTTAATGGTAGCTGGACGAGACCCTAAATAATAGAAGACAAAAAGGGTTATTGCTCCCACCAAAGTAGCAAAAACGAAGTTTCGCAATCCAAAAACTGTGGAGGGACGCTTTTTGGCAACTGCCAAAACAGGGGGGGCGTATGTACTAGGAATGGTGGATTTTGCGACAATGGCATTTTTGATTCTTTTCTGTCTCTTTTGCTCCAACTGGAATTTGTGAGATTCTCTTTCGTTTTTAAGGGTAGTGGCAAACTTTTTAACTTCGGCAAGGTTAAAAATTCTTCTCCCCAAGGAGTTTCTTTGAGAAGTTATCTTTCCCTCCTCTTCCCATCTTCTAACTGTGGATGCCGAAGCTTTTAAAATATTACAAACCTCGTTAAGTTGCAAGGAATAGACAATTTTGGGTACGGGTGGAACAAAAGTTGATTTTTTATGAAAGGTTTTTTTCTTGTCTTTTCGGTCTTTGCGGGCAGGCATCATTCTATGCTTTCTATTGCTTTAGTTATAATAAAAAGTATCACGAAAGCATGCCTATATTATGTGAGGATTTTACACCTATTGTCAAGCGGAAAATCTATCGGAGACTAAAGAGGTCTTTTGCTGTTATAACAACCATAAGAACCAATAAAACTAGCATCCCAATTTTATGGATAGTAGCTTCTATTTTTGGATTAACTTTTTTGCGAGTAACTCCCTCTACAACAACAAAAAGTAGCCTACCACCATCTAGCGCTGGCAGAGGCAGAATATTAAACAAGGCTAGGGAAAAACTTAAAAGAGCGGTAAGTTCGGTAAGGGATAGTATCGCCCTGGTTCCTCCAAGGTCAACCACGGCGCTTACAACCCCAAAGATTCCCACAGGTCCCGAAAACCCAGCCGATACAGGTTCTAACGATTTTTCTTTAATAGAGGTGCTAAACAAACCTTTAAATGTGTCAAGTGAATAAAGAGTAACATTTACCCCATGCAAAAACCCAGCCAGAGGTTTTTGCAAACCCCGATAGCTGATAAGAGCAACCGAATCAAGACCTACACCAATTACTGCCCGCCCCGCTTTCTCATCAAACTGTGGGGTTACGGCGACAATACGAGTAGTATTGTCGTTTAGGTTTCCAACTGTTAAAAATACTTCCTTATCTCCCTTATCTCCCAAGTAACCTTGCAAATCCGTAATGCTATTTATGTTAGTTTGCTTAATAAAATCCCCAAAGGTAATCCCAGCTTTCTCCGCGGGGCTACCCTCTTGAACATAGGTTATTACAGTAGAAAGAACTTTTTCGCTACCAAAAGGGAATTTAAACTTTTTGCTCTCGGATGTAAAAAGCATTAAGGGACTGCTGACATAGTTTGAGGACATTAGAACCACTTGAAACAATAATGACCCAAGAATAATATTCATAACAATACCTGCCACAAGTACTAAAGCCCTAATTTTAGGCTTTTTGTGGGCAAAGCTGTCATTATCCCGCTCTGTTGTCGAAGCGTCTTCCAAATCTTCTCCCTTAACTCTGATAAATCCGCCAAAAGGAAATAGATTTAAAGAATAAATTGTTTTGCCAATTTTTTTGCCCCAAATGCGAGGAGGAATACCAAAGCCAAACTCCTCAACGGCGATCCCGGATTTAATAGCGACAATAAAATGACCAGCCTCGTGGACGAGTATAAGTAAAGATAAGATTATTAGAAATATGATAAATGGTAATAAATTTAGCATTGGAAAAAATTTCTAATTTCTAATTAGATATTAAGAATCCCCTGTTCTTTCTCCTTCCCTTTCGCCATCAATTTCGTATTAATCTCCCCCACCATCTCATCATAATCTTTTTTAAGTTTAAAGTATTCGTCTTCGGATAGGACATTATTTTCTTTTTGCTCCTCTATAGCGCCAAAAGCGTCATGGCGAATATTGCGCACGGCTATTTTTGCCTCCTCCACTTTTTGACTGACTAATTTTGCCAGTTCTTGTCTTCTGTCGCCGGTTAACTGCGGAATGGGGATTTTAATCATTTTGCCATCAACAACAGGATTTAAACCCGTGCCCGAATTCAAAATTGCCTTGGCAACACTATCGGCAATTGTGGCATCCCAAACCTCTACCGCCAGCATTTGCGCGCCAATCACTATAATTGATCCCAATTCCTTTACGGTTAAGGGAGAGGATCCTGGGTAAGCGTCCACTTTGATGTTTTCGATTAGTGAGGTTTGAGCGCGATTGCCACGAATAGCGGAGAGATCCTCTATAAGGTGATCAAAAGCTGTGTTTAGTTTATGTTGAAATTCCTGTGGTTTCATGTTTTTTTCTTTAAATCTCGTATCTTACGAATCTCCCAACTTTGATATTTTCTCCAGTTTTTGCCACTACTGTTGATATTAAATCCTTGATCTTTTTACTTCCATCGCGAATGTAATCTTGTTCGAGCAACTCCTCCAAGTTGGCGGGATCCATGGCAGTAACCTGCATGGCAATTTCATGCACCAGAGTGACAAAATCCGCGGTCTTAGCAACAAAATCGGTCTCGCAACCCATTTCGAGCAAAACCCCAATTTTGCCATTGCCGTGGATATAGCTTACCACTAATCCATCTTTTATTTCGCGGTCTTGCTTTTTTTCTGCCTTGATTGATGTTTCGTTGGACAACAATTCTTGCGCTTTTTTGATGTCACCATTGGATTCTTCCAAGGCGTGGCGACAATCGGCAACACCCGCCCCAGTTAATTCTCGTAGAGTTTTAATTTGAGAAATTGTAATGTCCATGGTATATAAATTCAAATTTGAACTTTGTTTTTTGAGCTTGCTTTGGCATATTCCCCATACCCCACCTCCACTGCGTCGGCAATGGCTTTAACAACAATAGTTATTGCCTTTATGGCATCATCATTTCCTGGAATGGGATATTTTACCCCCGAGGGATTGGTGTTGGAATCAATTAAAGCTATCACTGGAACACCGCACTCTATGGCTTCTTTTACCGCCGTTTTTTCGCGCTTAGCATCTACCACAAAAATAGCGCCCGGAAGCTCGTCCATAAGTAAAGTCCCCTCGTGATAACCTCTTAACTTGTTGACTTCGCGAGCAATTAACAGCCTTTCTTTTTTGGTATATTTTGTTAAAAGACCAGCTTCTTGATCTTTTTTAAGCTTTTTTAGACGGTCGCGATTGGCTTTTACCTCCGCAAAATTAGTAAAAGTTCCACCTAACCAGCGCTTAGTAATATACATAGCGCCACACCTTTTGGCTTCGCTGTCTAGAATGTCTTGCGTTTGCAGTTTTGTTCCCACAAAAACAATCTTTTTGCCCCCCTTTGCCAATTCGTAAGCAAAATCGCAAGATTTTAAAAGCAAATCGTGGGTTTTGTAAAGATCAAAAATATGAATTCCGTTTTGCTGAATATGAATAAAGGGCGCCATTTTTGGGTGCCAGCGCCTTTTTAAATGACCAAAATGCAGACCGGCTGTTAGCATTTCGCTGGGAGAAGGGATTGTGTATTTGGGTTTATTAGTCATAGACCCTAGGAGATTAACAAAATTATGGTTAGTTAGCAAGTGAATAATTCTAGCGGATTATCCTGCCTATACTCTATTCCCAACTTTACCGCTGTTTCTGCTCGCTCCAACTGTCTTCCCAAATACATCGCATTACCAATTGTGGAAACGCCTAAGTCTTTTTCGATGGTGGTACAAAGTTCACGAGATGCATTGGGTACCTTACCATCCATTGACCAACTCCTAAGCTCCGTATTGCCTTCCGGTGAGATCAATTTGACAACAACCGTGGATTTATCAACAGCCACAATAAAGTTACCGCAAGAATCCCAACTGCAAAATGTTTTGTCTAAATTGGCATCGACAATTTTTTGGGCGTCGGCAAGATTATGCTCATAGATATGCGCCATATTGGAAATTGTGATAAGCGGTCCTAACTGACAGTGAAGTTTTTGAGAAATCTCGCCCTGCAGTTTTCTTAAAGCAAAAGCGTTTAACGGCCAAGCATTGTACATATCGTTGCTTCTAAAATAGGCGGTGAGGTTGAGTTTTCCTTGATAAATTTGACACTGAATGAGAAAGAGACAAGGTGTTTTTTTAGGCGGGCGTTGGGGGAAAATATCGCTTGCTACATTGCCAAGTAGCGCAATTGCCCCTTTGTCATAGGGAAATTTGGACAGTTTGCGCACAATACTTCCTGCCACTTGATCAAATCCGCCATGGGGAAAGAGCTTATTAAATCTAGAAATTTTGAGGAAAGGGTAGGCTTTTTTTAAGTCCTCCATCTGATCATGACCGTAGTTAAATAATCGCTCGCCGTAGGTATAATCTTCTGTGCCTCGATTATAATTAAAAAAACCTTTGTAGTAATTCTCTAAATCGCTTGAGGAAAAATTAAAAACCTTGACCTGCCCTCCGAAGCCTTGGCGTAGGAGGGAATCTTCAGAGGTGATGACAACCGAGAGATTAAGAAGCTCTTTGAGAGAACTGCTGGTTTCTGAAACATAGCCGATCATCGGTTGCGAGGTAATGCCAAACGCAAGAATATGACGCAAAACTTGAACATAGCCATCGGCTATAGTTGTAGCAACTATTTTTGTTAAGCCAATTTCCGCAGGATACGAGGTTATTTGAGGTTTGGGTGGATCGGGGAAGATTTCCGGCTTTCTCCATTTTTTTCGGGGAGACACCCCAAAAGATTTGGAGGCCTTTCCTAATCCTTTAAGATTTTCTGCCCCTCGTAAATCTACAATCTCAACATTCTTTCTAAAAGCGTGGATTGCTTCCACTGGTATCTCTTTGTCAATTTGTATGTCATTCTCCCCAACAATCGTCTTATCACTTGTAACTCCATTCTGCTTAAACTTTAATAAAGCCTCTCCAGAACCCATCAAATCATTACCAACCAGATAGATTCGAGTGATAAAAGGGTTCGCCAAAATGTTGCGTAAAATGTAGTTAATGCCTTTTTTTGTGTAAAGTTGACCCAAAATCGCATATTGCGAAGAATCCACCATGGAACGGATTAGCTCTTTGGGAGTCCACAGGCAACAGATAGCGTTGGGAGAGTTTAAATTTGAGACCTCGAGACGATCTTTAAAATAGATAGGCCACTGCATGATGATAAATTCTAATTTCTAATATCTAAACTCTAAATAATATCAAAATTCAAATGATCTAAACTTGTTTTGAAATTTGGATTTCGATCATTTAGATTTGTTTAGTATTTAGAGTTTCGGATTTAGAGTTTTTGACTCCAAACTTCCCCTTCCTCTACTTTCTCTAAAATCACATTATTGCTTTTGAACAAAGTTGAAGCTTCGTTCCCAGCGTAATCTTGCATATAATACACCTTTTTAAATCCAGCTTGGATAAGGGACTTGGCGCAAATGTAGCAAGGAAAAACATTGATATAGAGTGTAGCATTGTGAAGCGAAATTCCTTTCTTGGCGCAACTTGCAATTATGTTTTGCTCGGCATGAATGGAACAAACTTTTTCTATCTCCTTGCCACCAGACAAGTTATACTTTTTACGGTAACATTGTCCATCTTGGCAGTATTTTTCACCCTTCAAAGTCTCATTAAAAGACTTCGCTAAGATTTTTCCTTGTCTTGTGGCAACGGCACCAATTTTCCAGCCACAATGGGATTTATCACATTGCTTACAAGCAATTTGCATGTATTTTATGGTTTGTTCTCTGTTTTCCGGCATTACGATTTAAATTTCTAATTCTTTCGGGTGACACCCCCTAAAGGCATTTGAATCCCCCGCCCGCCTCGCTACGCGAAGCGTTGCGGGCAGGTGTTTTGGGGTGTCACCCGACAAATTTCCTTAGTTTACTAGCTAACGATTCTGGCGCTATACCAATCTTCTGAAATTCCCATTTAAACAATTTCTCGCTGTAGGGAATTAAATGCGCATGGGCATGGGCAACTGTTTTTTGCGCCCCAAACCCCTTAGCAATTCTATAGATAAACCAGACATCTTTAACACCCAAACTTCTTTTTAAAAGCTTCTTTCCTAATTTGGACAGCTCTTTGATAGTTTTCCACTCTTTATCACTACAATCGTCAAAATCTTCGATGTGACGACGAGGAATAATTAACAGATGACCGTCTATGTAAGGAAAGATATTTACGGTTAGAACAATCCCATTTTTTTCGGCTGCAATATATTTTTCTTTTAAATCGCAAAACACGCACTTGCCGGTTGCAGTCCAGATTTTAGAGTATTCTTGATATGTCCGAGCGTTGTAGTTTGAATAATCCATAGCTTAACTCCATTCGATATCTGTCGACTCGCTATGCTTCCAATCATTGTCTCTAAAGCAATTGGTAGCATTTGCTATCTCGAGTAATTTTTTAAAGACCTCTCTTATCCTGATACCTGCAGCTTTATCTATGATTGCCGATGCCGACAAATACGGCGCCTGCCTGGAAACACGGGCAACTTTGCCTCCATATTGTTTAACTGTTTTATATTCTAAACTTTCTTTATACCCTTCGTTCCATTCTTCCGCAACCGTATAAAATATATCAGGTTTGAGTAATCTTAAACATTCTAAAACCGTAGGATCATTAAAAATTACCGCGTACCCCACAGATCGTAAATGACAAAGCAATGATGCTCTGGATATCTCATCAACAATTGGACGACCCCGCCCCTTGGATTGACGAACCTGTTCATTTGACGGAAGACCAACTATTAAGACATCACCCAACGAAGACGCTTTTTGCAAGAATCGGGCGTGTCCTACATGTAACAAATCGTAACTTCCTGCGGTAAAGACAATTTTTTTACCCTCTGCGCGAAGTCTCTCACCTAATTCTTGCAAAGTTGCCTTTGGAATAACTCTACCTACAAAAAACAGACCTAACAGCGATTCTGAAAAATTGGCATTAAATCTTAGTATATCGGATCTAACTGATGACTTATGTTGCAAAGAGGTTGATAAAGAATAATCTCCTCTCGCAAGATCTATTTTTATCTTGCCAAAAAAGTATTCCATTATTTCTTTAAGTTTTAAGTCGGCAATATTCTTAACAAGTGTAGAAGTTGCTACATACGGCAGTCTTCTTGGTACTTTAATAACTTTTGTTGCTGTATTTTCAAGGTAAGTTGCCTCTCCGTGACCTATGACGCTTTTCCAATTTTGCGCAGTAGTGTAAAACACATTAGGACGAACATATTTTAATACTGATAATACATGCTTTCTATGTACAAGGCAGATAAAATCTACAAACGAGAAATAAGATAACATTTCGGCTCGGGTTCGTTGATCTATTAATGGATGTCCCCAACCCTTTTCGTCATACCGAGACCTATTAGATTCCAAACCTACAACTAAAACATCCCCTGCCAAACGAGCCTCCAGTAAGTATTTGGCATGATCGCAATGAATTAGGTCATACGCCCCAATGGTAAAGACAATCTTTTTACCACTGCGTTTTAGCAAAGTTATCTGTTTGGATAAATGTTTTAGGTTTGTTAATTTAGTCATTGGTAATTTCCAAAGAAGCTTTTATAAATCCCACAAATATCGGATGCGGAGTTTTAGGGCGCGATTGATATTCCGGATGAAACTGCACACCCAAGAAAAACGGGTGATCTTTTTTAGAAAGTTCCACCGCTTCCACAATTTTCCCATCGGGCGATGTTCCGGAAATAATTAACCCGCGACTGGTCAAAATTTCTCGGTAGCTATTATTAAATTCGTAACGGTGGCGATGCCTCTCCAAGACTGTGCGAGACCCATAAACCTCGTCCAAAAGAGACCCCCGAGAGACTTTGCAGGGCCATTGCCCCAACCTAATTGTCCCCCCGTACTGTTGTTTTTTAAGCAATTCTTCCTGATCTGGCATAATATGAATCACTGGGTGAGGGGTTTTGGAGTCCACCTCGGTAGAATTGGCATCTTTTAAACCATAAACTGTTCGCGCAAATTCAATTACGGCGTGTTGCATGCCAAAACACAATCCGAGATAAGGCAGTTTGTTTTCTCGGGCGTATTTTATGGCAACAAGCTTGCCTTTACTTCCGCGATTCCCCCAACCTTGTGGCACAATGATCCCACTTAGGCTACCTAGATTACTTAAATTTCTTTGATTTTCCAACCCCTCCGCGTTAATCCAAACTAACTCTAGCCTCACACCCAAACTAAAACAGGCGTGACGCAGAGCTTCTACAACACATACATAAGAATCCACAAGTAAGTAATCCCCTGTTTTTTGGTACTTTCCAATAATTCCAATTTTAACTATCTTAGAGGATGCAAAAGAAATTTCCATCTTTTTTTGATAGTTTTCCCAAAAAGATTTGCCCTTTTTGCGGGCGACCAGCGAAAGTTTTTGTAAGATTTTGTCGTCAAATGACTGTTTTTTAAACAATGCTGGGAGTTTGTAGATGGAATTTAGATCGGGGTTATCAATAATATTTTCCGAAGGCACTCCAGTGGCATTGGATATTTTTTCGATTCTTTTAGCATCTACAGATTTTTCGCCCCGACAAACAATAAAATCCGGTTGGAGACCTAGTCGGTATAGTTCTATAACAGAGGATTGCAGTGGTTTAGATTTTAACTCCCCCAAAACTGCGGGCGCCGGAAGGTAGCCTACATGAACCAGAGCAATATCGGCAGGATAACTTAATTTTAGCTTTCTAATCCCTTCAAAAATAAAAGCGCTCTGGTATTCGCCAACAGTTCCTCCCAATTCTACAATTACTATGTCAGCCTTTGACTCTCTGGCGCATTTGTCAATAACTTGGCTAAATTCTCGCGGAATTTCATATAAATCTTCCACGCACTTGCCTTGATAGACCAGTTGGCGTTCTTTATTTAAAATGTTCCAGTACATTTGACCCCGTGTTACATAGTTATTTCGTCCTAAATTAATGTTTAAAAATCGTTCATAGTGACCCAAGTCCTGATCTGTCTCTAAACCATCAACCGTTACAAAAACTTCCCCATGCTCCAAGGGATTCATCGTTCCAGCGTCAATATTTAAGTACATGTCGCATTTTAAAGCGGTGACAGAATAGCCAGCTTCCTGCAAAAGTGAGCCTAAAGACGCCACTGTAACCCCTTTTCCCAGACCCGAAATAACCCCACCGGAAACGAAAATTATTTTAAACGGGAGAGTATCTTTCATATCGCGAGACTACATTGACCACGACCCAAAGTCAACAATTTTAACCTTTAAACTCCCCTAATTTCCTCTAAATTCCTTTAAAGGATTTTAAGGGGATTTAGGGGATTCTACCGTAACAGGCTTGTCCCAACTCGCCCATTTACAATCGGGATACTTTGAACAACCGTAGAAGGTTTTGCCTTTTTTGGTTCTGCGAACAATTACCCGCCCATCCTTACAATCGGGACATGAATGACCAGTTTCTTCTATAATCGCTTTCATAAATTTGCACTCGGGAAATTTGCCACAAGAAAGAAATTTGCCATATCTTCCTAGTTTAACAACAAGATTTGCCCCGCAATCGGGACATTTTTCCTCTGTTTGAGCTAGAGTTGTAAAATCGGTCTTTTTTAAATTGGCATCCGCTTTTGTCAAGTCCACCAAAAAAGGATCCCAAAATTCCCTAATTACCGGCACCCACTTAAGTTTGCCCAGCGCTATTTTATCTAAATTTTCTTCCATACCGGCAGTAAATTTAACCCCCACAATTTCGGGAAAGTTAGCCACCAATAAATCGACCACCACGAAAGCCACATCATCAGGATAAAAATATCTCCCATCTCGCAAAACATATCCTCGGCTTTCAATTGTAGTGATGATGGAGGCGTATGTTGACGGCCTCCCCACCCCATACTCTTCTAAAACCTTTATTAAGGAGGCAGTCTGGTATCTGGCAGGCGGTTGCGTAAAGTGCTGGGAGGGAGTGAGCGAGGTCAGATTTAAAATCTGACCCAAAGATAAAAGCTGGATATTAGAAAGTAGCTGGGATGACGAAAGATTGACAGAAGAATGGTAGACAAACAAAAAGCCGGCAAACTTTAACACTTGCTCTGAATTTACAAATAAATATTCCCTCGCTTCTTCCGTTTTAGGGGGTACTACCCCTGCGGGGTAGTACCCCATTGAATCTATCTTCTTCTTTTTGCTTTCTACTCTTATTGTTCGTTGATCGTAAACTGCTGGCACCATCTGACAACTAACCGCCCTTCGCCAAATAAGGTTGTAGATTTTTTCCAAATCTTGGTCAAATTTGCCTAATTGGTCTAATTTGACTAATTTGCTTAAATTGGAATTTTCCGCCCGAGTCGGTCGGATCGCCTCATGCGCTTCTTGCGCGCTTTTGGCTTTAGTTTTATAAAAAACTGGCTTTTCGGGAATAAAATTTGCCCCAAAGGTTGTCTTGATGTATGCTCGAGCCGATTCCACAAATGCCGGCGCTAAATTACACGAGTCAGTTCTGTGGTAAGTAATCAGACCCATTTCAAAAAGTTTTTGGGACGCGCTCATGGTTCTTTTAGCGCTAAAACCATAGAGATTGCTAGCCGATTGTTGCAGAGTAGATGTAGTAAAAGGTGGGTGGGGGTATTTTTTGACTTCTTTTGTCTCAACACTTGCCACCTTGTGTTCACATTGTTTGATGTCGGTGACGATTTGATCGGATTTTTCTTTCGAATCAATTAAAAAATCCTTGTTATCGATTTTTTTAAGCTGAGCAACAATTTTTAGGGCAAAAACCCCCTCAAATCCCCAATACTCCTGTGGAGTAAAAGCTTTTCTTTCTCTTTCTCTTTCTACAATTAACCTAACCGCG
>JAHINB010000017.1 GCA_018896215.1 Patescibacteria group bacterium | reverse complement strand
TTAGAACAGCAAATACGGAACAAGTCAGAATTGATAAATCGGGCAACGTCGGCATCGGGACGACAAACCCCCTTCAAAAACTCCAAGTTGCCGGAAGAATCAGAATAGACACTTGGACTGCCGACGGAGATACTGTAGTTTACAAGAGCGCTAGTGGCGATATTGGGCTTACCAGCTCCGATCTGCGCCTTAAAAAGAACCTAGAACCCCTTACAGGCGCGCTAGCCAAAATCACAAGCCTTAGCGGCTACCTCTACAACCCCGTAGAAGACTCTGATGGCAGTAAAAAGCGCTTAGGCCTTATTGCGCAAGACTTAATCGCCGTAGGACTTCCCGAAGCCACTTATACCTTTACAAATGAGGCAGGGGAGGAGTTTTACGGAATCCATTATGAGAAATTAACCGCATTATTGGTGGAGGGAATCAAAGAACAGAATCTTAAAATAAACGAGTTGGGAGATGCTGTCAAAAACCTCACGGATGCGCAACAACCCCTCGATATTTCCGAAACTAGTGAGATTTTAGCCTCCCAGAGTCGTGATATAGCTACTACTGTTGATGCTCTCACAAATAGAATCCTTGCCATGGAAAGTTATTTGGGAATCGGAGCAACTAATCCAGAATCCGTCTCGCCACCTGAAACCCCGTCGGATCTTTCGCTGTTTACAGTTGAGACCGACTTTGTATCGCTAGATCAAAACCTTGTCCTCTACAAAGATTTGTCAGTTCTTGGTAAGACCACTTTGGGAGATTTGTCACTCACTGGCGACCTATCAATTGGACTATTAACCATCAACGGTTTGGCAGAAGAGGGGGTATCCATCAACACTCTCTCGGGAGACTTGGTGTTGCAAAACTCTGTCAAAATTAGCAAAACCGGAAATCTGGAAATCGCCGAAGGGGTCATTGCGGGGAACGAGAGCTTTAGAGATGTAGTCAATGTTTCTGCCGAAATCACCGAAGTTGTTATTAGCAAAACTTGGGATACACCACCAACCACCATTACTGTTACGCCTTCCTACGAAACCACGGTTTGGGTAGAGGGTATTACCAAAGACGGGTTTACTATCAAGCTAGGGACTGCGCCAACGGCGGAGCAAAAATTGTATTGGATTGCAGTGTGGTAAACTAATTGACATTTATATGTATCAATGATTATAATCAAAACAACATATGAATCTTTTAACAAGGCAGATTGATTCCCAAATCAAATCCCACTTTAAAAACCGAAGGCAGATACTTCTGCTTTTAGGAGCGCGGCAAGTAGGCAAAACCACTTTGCTGAAAAGACTTTTTCCCGAGGCGCAATATTTTTTGCTGGACAACGACCCCGCGCGAAAAAACTTTGAAACTTATGATATCCATTCATATCGCCAATTTATCGGGTCGCAAAGCAGTAAAACCGTAATTATTGATGAAATCCAGTTACTGCCAGACCCCGGGCGCGCGGCGAAGATTATTTATGATCAAATGCCGAATGTACAACTTATTATCACGGGATCTTCCGCCCTAAATATCAAAAATACCGCGTCTGAAAGCCTTGCCGGGCGCAAAATAGACTACCAATTATTCCCTCTTACTTTTTCCGAATATTTGTATCAAACCAGAACAGAGGAGGAACTCCACGATAACTTTTTAGAAAGGCTGGTTTCCGGAAAATTATCCCCGTCAATTCATCAATTCGACCTTTCCGCAACTGTTGGCAGAATACTTACTTACGGTTTAAACCCGTATCTAGTCCAAAACCCGTCCGACTCTTTATATTTAAGCGAACTGGCGTCCTCGTCAATTTATAAAGACATTTTTGAGCTTAACCTAATTGAAAACCGCGCGGTAGCTTCTAATCTTCTAAAACTACTTGCCTATCAAATCGGCAATCTAATCAACTATTCCGAACTTGCCGCAAAACTTGGGGTTGACGCGAGAACAGTCCAGCGATACATATCCATTTTTGAGCAAAGCTTTATTCTCTTCCGTTTATACCCGTTCACAAGCAAAAGACGGGACGAAATAGGCAAGGCGCCAAAAATATATTTTTATGATCTTGGATTGAGAAATGCCGTAATAGAAGATTTCTCCAATCCATTTTTACGAAGGGATTTTGGAGCGATGTTTGAAAATTTTGTCATCGGCGAAATATTAAAACACAATGTATACAGCAACGCGGGATATAAATTAGCTTTTTGGCGCACTGTTCAAGGAGCCGAGGTTGATCTTGTTTTACATCAAGGCGAAGAAGTAATTGCCTGCGAAATAAAAACCGCAAAAGGAAGGGCTTGCTCCGCTTTTAATAACAGGTATCCCAATGCTAAAGTAAAATTGATTACCATAGATAATTTCTATTGATCAATAGGGGACTGCGCCAACGGCGGAGCAAAAATTGTATTGGATTGCAGTGTGGTAAAGTTCTGTTGGTTGTAGTATACTATTCATATATGCAAAGTATAAACAAACTAGATGTTCTGCTTAAACAATCGAAAAAGCTGTTCCACACCCAAGATCTTGAATTATTGTGGAACATAAACAATAAAAACACCTTGTATTCAACAATCAACAGGTATTTAAAAAAGGGTTACTTAATTCAGATATATCGCGGATTCTACTCCACTGTGGAATTAAACACTATTAACGCCACAGAATTAGGAACTTCCGCAATCCACGATTACTGCTACCTAAGCACAGAATCAGTGTTAGCAAAAGACGGCATCATCTTCCAAAGTGTCCCACATTTCACCTTTTGTTCATCAAAGAATAAAAAAATTAATATTAACGGAACATCATTTATTAGTCGGAAATTAAAACCTGCCTTTTTATTCCAAAGCGCAGGTATCTTGGAACAACAAAACTACAAAGAAGCCAGTCCCGAGAGAGCGGTTGCGGATATGCTTTATTTTAACTCCAAATATCATTTTGACTTAAGAAACGCCATTGACTGGGAAAGAGTCAAAACCATCCAAAAGGAGGTGGGGTATATATGATTTTACCAAGTCCAAAAGAAGCTTTGCATAGGAGCCAGTTACACAAAATACTAATAGAAATTGCGGACAGCCCTCAACTTTCCAAAGCTCTTATATTTAAAGGGGGGACATGCGCCGCTATGCAAGATTATTTGGACAGGTTTTCCGTTGATTTGGATTTTGACTTAAAGCAAGAAACTCCAAAAGACTTTGTAAGGACGGCGCTGGAAGAGATTTTTAAAAAACTAGATTTTAACATTAAAAACAGAAACAAGTCCACGGTACAGTATGTGTTAAAATATTCAGCTCCAAAAGAGTTGCGCAACACTTTAAAATTTGACGCCGTTGGATTCGCTTTAGATTCTGATGTTTTTAAACCCACTTATTTAGCGGATATTGATAGATATCTTACTTGTCAAACAATAGATACTATGTTTGCTCACAAATTGGTGGCGGTTCTGGATCGCTACACTAAACACGGGACCGTGGCAGGTAGAGATATATACGATATATATTATTTTTTTGTCAACGGATATCCCTACAACAAAAAAGTGATTGAGCAAAGGACTTCTTTGAACACTTTGGATTATTTAAAAAAACTTAAAGAATTCGTTGAATCAAAGGTTACCTCTTCGGTAATTGATGAAGATCTAAACATGTTAATGCCTCTTGCAAGGTTTTCTTCTATAAGAAAAGCTTTAAAAAGCGAGGTTTTGAGTTTGCTTAGAGATGAGATTGCACGACTATAATTCCTTCAAACATTTGGAAAGTAAAAAACCAATCTACGACACATTTTGTTGCCCGTACTGCCAAAGCAAAAGCTTTGTGAGGCGGGGTTTTAGGCAAAAAAAGTACGAAAAAATTCAGCTTTACCTCTGTCAAAGCTGTGGAAGAACTTTTACCCCGCAAAAAAATTTAGGCAAACACTATCCGCTGGAGACTGTTTTTAACGCGTTGAGCCTCTATAATCTGGGGCATTCGTTGGAAGGGACTTGTACAATAATAAATTCTAAACCCGAAACCCTAAATCCTAAACAAACTCAAAATATGAATGCTCAAAACACAAAACAAAAAGATTTGGAACATTCTAATTTGGAAAATTTGGATTTATCTAGAATTTCGAATTTAGATATTAGATTTTCCCTTCAGCCGTCGACGGTCTCGGCCTGGTTGATGGAATTTGGGGAATATTGCAAATATCAACGGATGCGAGAGTTTGTGGTAAAAAAGTACGAGCCGAAAAACACCGTAGTTACAGCAACGCTTGCTCACCGCCAGCTTTATCGCTACCGCTTTCACCGCGCTAAATGCGCTCTGATGATTCAAGAGGAATACGCTCACCGCAAATTTGCCCCCTTAAAAGAATTTTTGGAACTTGTGCCTTCGGAATGCCCCCATCAATACTTTGCCAGCGAGGGCGGATGTAGGGCATCGGAGGCGCCCATCACATTTTCCAAAAAGCAGATGATTGTTCGCAGTAAAGTCAACTATGCTGTTAAATTATGCCAATTCATCTTACAAAGTGTCAAAGCTCGTACTATGCGACACGAGGCGGTGCAAAAATTCTTTTTATTCAACGACTCCGTGACCGTGGCAACCGAAGTGCCAGTTTACATCACTCGCGAGGATTTGTTGCATATGCAGACACAACTTGGCTTCGAGATTTTTAACAAAATTTCGGTAAGGGAGGGACAGGGATCAGAAGATAGGGGCAATGTCGGCACCGGGACGGTCAGCCAGTCACAAAGTCCCGATAGGGACGATTTGCAGAAGCAAGGTGCAACACCGGCAATGGGACAAGGATCAGAAGATATAAGCAATGTCGGCACTGGGCTCCCAAAGCTTATTACCGGACACATAGACCTCGTTCAAATTCGTAATGGGCAAATTCATATCCTAGATTACAAGCCCAACGCCGCCAAAGAACAGCCAATTGACCAACTTACCATATACGCGATGGCGCTCTCACGGTTGACGGGATTACGACTGTTTGAATTTAAATGCGCCTGGTTTGATGAAAAAGACTATTTTGAATTTTATCCCTTGCATGTTTTGTATAAACCGTCTAAAACAAGAAGAAGGAAGACGGTAACTACGATAGAAGGTAAATACCATATCAATGAGGAGGAGAAGAAGGTTATTGAGGTAAGACCAGGTAAATTGTAAAACTATGATTAAATACTACCCAAGAAGACCGGTTAAAAGTTTTCAGGATTTAGAAATTTACCAAAAACTTCTGGCAAATGGGGTTATGGTGGTAAAGGCTGTCAATGATTGTCAGACCACGCCACTACTTGAGGAATTGATTAAAAACCCCCTGATAAAATATGTAGTGGATTTACCTCGTCTCATAGCTAAAGCTCACTCAATCCGTTTTGACGATTTTAAAGGGTCTCAAGAAACTTTGGAGCTTGCGATGCTAAATTGTAATTTAGCGGTGGTGCATTTGGAGTTGTTTAGAGATCTTGTCCGTCCCGGTGCCGGAGTTGCCCCTGTCTTGGACAGCCAGTCACATTCCGAAATTATAAAATCCTATCTAACAGTAAGGTACAAAATCCTGCACCTGCAAAAAACCTGGCAGAAGTTTAAGGAGGGGGTTTAAAAATGCAAAAATACGAAAATTTGTTAGTTTACAGGCTAGCAACAACAATTTACGATGCCAACGATGCGTTTTGCCAAAAATATTTAAAAACCTTTGCATTTAAAAGAACTGTAGAACAAATGGTTCAAGCAGCAAGGAGTTGCAAACAGAACATTGTGGAAGGTGTTTTAGAGAAAAGTTGTGAAAGCAAATTAAAACTTGTTAGCGTTGCTCGCGCCAGTTTTGGTGAATTGCTAGAAGATTACAAAGATTTTTTGCGTATTAACAAACTTACCCTTTGGGATAAAAACGACCCCCGTGTTTTAAAAATTCGTTCTTTTAAAGAAGAAGTTGCAAATTCGACTAATTTGTCCAATTTGACCAATTGGTGCAATTTGTCTTTGGAAAAACCAGAAGACTCTGCAAACATAATGGTTTGTTTGATCTACAAAGAAACCTATTTACTAGATAATTTTTATAGGTCGTTAGAAGAGGAATTTGTAAAAAATGGGGGATTTAGAGAAAACCTGTTTAAAAAGCGTTTAGATTACAAAAACAAATCGGTCTAATTAAAGAATTGGTCTAATTTGACTAATTTGACTAATTAGTCTAATTTGATAAGAAGAAGTTTAGGAAAATATAAGAAAATGCACCAAACAAAGTTATTTACCAAAACCAAAAGAGAGACGCCTAAAGACGAAACTAGCATTAACGCCAAATTGCTCATCCGCGGGGGTTTTATCCATAAAGAAATGGCGGGGGTGTATAGCTTTTTGCCTTTAGGTCTGATTGTTCTCAATAAAATCATCCAGATCATTCGAGAAGAAATGAATGCCATTGGGGGCCAAGAGATTTTAATGAGTAGTTTGCAGGATCCAGCAGTGTGGAAGGCTAGCGGGCGTTGGGATGACAAAGTAGTGGACTCATGGTTTAAAACAAAACTTGTCAACGGTTCAGAGGTGGGGCTTTCATTTACCCACGAAGAGCCCTTGGCAAGACTTATGACAAGTCATATTAATTCTTATAAAGACTTGCCATGTTTTGTGTATCAATTTCAGACAAAATACCGCAACGAAAAAAGGGCTCAAGGTGGATTGCTTCGCACTCGCGAATTTATGATGAAAGATCTGTATTCCTTTACTGCGGATGATTCTCAACTAGATGAATTTTACGAATTAGCAAAGCAAGCCTATACTAAAATTTTTGACCGACTGGGAATTGGGGAGAAAACATATTTTACTTTGGCAAGTGGGGGATCTTTTAGTAAATATTCCCACGAATATCAAACTGTTTGTGAGGCGGGAGAAGATAGGATATACATTGACAAAGAAAAGGGTACTGCAATTAATAAAGAGATCTATGGAGAGGAAGGTTTTTCGGGTGACACCCCAAAACAGACAAATGCCTTTAGGGGTGTCACCCGGAAAGAAAAAGACAAAACAGCAGAATTTGTTAATTCCATTGAGGTTGGGAACATTTTTAAACAGGGAACTAGATTTACCGAACCCATGAGGTTGTTCTTTACAGACGAAGACGGCTCAAAGAAGCCAGTAATTGCTGGGGCTTATGGTATTGGAGTAGGTAGGTTAATGGGAACCATTGTGGAGTTATGTCACGACGAAAACGGAATTATCTGGCCCGAAAATATTGCCCCATTTAAATACCATATTCTTTGTGATAACAATCACCCCGAAGCTGTCAAGCAGTCTAATGTTTTGTATGCTAAGTTGATTAGCGAAGGAAACGATGCGTTGCTAGATGACCGCGAAGAATCTTTAGCGGTAAAGATAAAGGACGCCGACCTCATTGGTTGTCCCACGAGGATAATTGTGTCAGAAAAGTCGCTTAGGCAGGGGGGGGCGGAAGTAAAGAAAAGAGAAGAATCTTTTGGGGAGACACCCCTAAAGGCAAGGGATGGTTTTGGGGTGTCTCCCCGAAAAAAGCCAATATGCGTAAAAATACATTCATAAATATATCCCTTGTGGGGGATAAGGAAATTCACCAGCTCAATAAAAAACACCTCAAGCGTGACTATGCGACAGATGTTTTGTCTTTTAACATGAACGAAGAACTGCCCGATGGAAGATATTATTTGGGGGATGTAATTGTCAACTTAGACAAAGCCTCTACCCAAGCGTTGGAAAATCATCAGTCGTTGGAACAAGAAGTAGCGCGGTTGGTGGAGCATGGGGTGAAGCATTTGTTGGGGGTGCATCATGAAGGAGATAGTTAGCTCAGAAGCTATGCTTATAATTGGTTTGGGGAATAAAGAGAGAAAATATGAAAAGACTCGCCATAATGCGGGTCATCTGTTTGCGGATTTTTTAAACTGTTTTTCGGGTGAAAAAGGCATTAAAACCAACTGTTTTATGAACCAGTCGGGAGGAGAAGTTTTAAGAATTTTGGGGAGACATTCTCATTCGGGACGAACCCTCCGCTTTACTTCGGGATCGTCCCGTCAGGGACTGGATGATCTAAGGGGTCGAACCCCTATGAAAAATGCATTCGATCCCCCGCCCGCCTCGCTACGCGAAGCGTTGCGGGCAGGTGTATTGGGGTTCGACCCCAATGATGACTTTGTCATTGTCCATGACGATATGGATATTCCCTTGGGTAAGTTCAAAATTTCCTTTGGAGTTAGCGCTAGCGGTCACAAAGGAGTTTTATCAATCATCGAAGAATTAGGCACAAGGGACTTTTGGAGAATAAGAATTGGGGTGGCGCCACATCACTACAATCATCACGAACAAAAAGCCGAGGATTTTGTGCTAAACGATTTTAACCCCGAGGAGTTAGAGGAATTGCAAAGAGTGTTCGAAAGAATTGTAAAGAACCCAATCTTTAAAGGAATTTAGAGGAATTTATGGGGATTTAGGGGAGACACCCCAAAACAATTCCTTGCCTTTAGGGGTGTCTCCCCGAAAGATTCGAGCAGGTTGGTTTTAAGTGTTTCTAGAAGCATTTACCTATTGTATCTCTTGTCCCTTTTAATTTTAGCTAATTTTTCTTTGTCTTTGAGTCGTCTTGTCACAGAAGGCTTGATGTAAAACTGCCTTTCTTTGACTTCGTCAATAATTCCCTCTTCTTGGATAATGCGATTAAAACGCCTTAGCGCTTGCTCAATCGTCTCACCCGATTCAATATTTATTTTTACCATGGTTTTTTAAAATACGACCTCCTTTGATGTTAAATTTAGTTGGTTAAAGATTATAACAAATTACGATTTTAAACAAGAGGTTGCTAAAAATCCAAGGCGTGTTAATAATTATAGGGTGTTCTATACCAAATACCGCCCCAAAAATTTTAGCGAGTTTTTAGGTTCTGCATCGCTGTCAACAGCAATTCTTTCGGCGATCGCGACAAAAAACTTTGCCCACGCCTACTTTTTTTATGGACCTCGGGGGTCGGGAAAGACGACAATGGCAAGGCTTTTGGCGAAGGCATTGAATTGCGAAAACATTGGGGAACATAGGGGTCGAACCCCTAAGAAGGCACCCGATCTTTCATTGGGGTTCGACCCCGATAAACACGATCCCTGCGGAGAATGTCCAACCTGTAAAGCTATCGAAAACGGCAGTTTTATTGATGTGATAGAAATTGACGCCGCCAGCAACCGCGGAATAGATGACATTAGAACTCTGCGGGATCGCATAATTTTGTCGCCCGCTCAAGCAAAATACAAGGTCTACATTATTGACGAGGTGCACATGTTAACTGCCGAGGCCTTTAACGCTCTTTTAAAAACCCTAGAAGAGCCGCCAAAGCACGCTGTCTTTGTTTTGTGTACTACCGAAAGTAGAAAAGTCCCCGATACTATCAGAAGCCGATGCCAAAAGTTTGAATTTAAGCGGGCTTCCATCATAGATATCACGAAAAAGCTGGAACGCATTATCACTGCCGAAAAAAAAGAGGGAACGCCAATTCCCGATTTAACAGATGGCGACCTTAAAAAAATTGCTCAAGCCTCGCAAGGGGGCTTTAGAGACTCCGAAACCATGCTGGAGCAGGTGGTTTTTGGCAAGGTGACGGTGGACGATTTGGTTGTTACATCAGATTCGGATCAATTTATTGATTTTCTTCTAAATTTATCAACTGGAAATGCTAAAGCGGGGGTTTTATACCTAGAGAAAATTTTTGAAGGTGGAATTACCGCCGAAAACTGGGTGGATAATTTTTTGGAGTTTTTGAAAGCATTGCTGATGGAAAAGTTGGGGGTGGGGGAGAC
This sequence comes from Patescibacteria group bacterium, assembly GCA_018896215.1. NCBI lineage: Bacteria > Patescibacteria group bacterium. Next base: position 53,631 of record JAHINB010000017.1, on the reverse strand, counting down.
GGAATTTGCCAAAGAGGGGCTGGAGAAGGTCTCAATAGAATTTATTTCAACTGTTATCAAGAAATTTCTGGAGGCAAAAGGGCAGATTCGTTACGCCTCGGTGGGACATTTGCCGTTGTTAGTAGCCACTGTTGATTTTAAGAAAGAAGAAACAGAGGAGGCGGGCGGGTACTTTGGGGAGACACCCCAAAAACAGGATCCCAATGCCTTTAGGGGTGTCTCCCCGAAAAAAGAGACAATAGGGGTAGTACCCGATCGAATTGGAAAAGCCCCGTTTACCAAAGAGGCGCTTTACGAAGCGGTAAGACCTAGAAACCACTCGGTTGAGGCGCTACTGCGCTCTTGCAAGATTGTGGGGATTGATAAAGACCGTTTAATTGTCGAGGCTTTTTACTCTTTTCACAAAGAAAGGCTGTCGGTTCCATCCAGCCGTAGAATTGTCGAGGATGCCGCATCGGAAATTTTGGGTAGACCGGTTTTGCTTGCCGTGGTGTTGGGCAAAAAATTGCCGGTAGAAAAGGATTTAAGCGACAAAAATATAGAACCCGAGCAGTCGGAGTCAACAAAAGCAAAAGAAGCCTGGGAGGTGTTTGATGGAGAGGTTCCTGTATGAAGTTACCAAAACCCTTACAAAATCTAAAAGACTCTTTTGAGAAATTGCCTGGAATTGGTCCTAAAACTGCCGAGCGACTCACTTTTCACTTATTGCGCGTCCCGCAAGCTGATTTGGATTTGTTTTCCAGTTCTGTTAGTAATTTAAAACAAACCAAAATCTGCTCCATTTGCAAAAATGTTGGGGAAAACGATATTTGCGCCGTTTGCTCCGATCTTACTCGCGATAAAAACACCATTTTGGTGGTACAATCCCCGTTAGATGTACTGGCTTTTGAAAAATCGGGTTATCGTGGCGTTTATCATGTCTTGCATGGATCCATCAATCCAATAGCGGGCATAGGACCCGAGGAGCTGTTTATTGACGACCTGGTTGAGAGAGTTTTTTGGGGAGAAGAAATTATTATTGCCACTAATCCCGATTTGGAAGGAGAAGCCACCGCTCTTTACATCAAAGAAAAGCTTAGTAACATAGAGGGCGTCAAAATCACCCGAATTGGGAGGGGGTTGCCGACGGGGGCGGATATTGAATATGCCGATGAGACAACTTTAAAGAGAGCCCTCGAAGGTCGAACCGTCAGCTAGTGGTTTAGAGGAATTTATGAATAAATTGCAACTTTACAACTCGCTTACGGGAAAAAAAGAGGAATTCGTTTCAATTGTACCCAACCATGTAGGGTTGTATACCTGTGGTCCGACGGTTTATAACTATGCCCATATTGGAAATCTCCGTACCTATATTTTTAACGACCTACTGGTTCGAGCATTAACCTATTTTGGCTACCAAGTAAAACGAGTAATGAATGTAACCGATGTGGGACATCTTACTGGCGATGGTGACATGGGGATGGACAAAGTAGAGAAAGCCTCTGCCGAAAAAAATATGACCGCATGGGAATTATCTGAATTCTACCTCAAGGCGTTTAAGAGCGATATGGCACGGCTCAACTTGCTTCCCCCAACTGTGTGGGAAAAAGCCACCGATACCGTTCCTGAACAAATTAGTCTCATCTCTCAATTAGAAGAAAAAGGTCTAACCTACAAAACAAGTGATGGAATTTACTTCGATACTAAAAAATTTCCCGAGTATGGTCAGATGTCGTCTTTGCGAGACTCTGGAATCATCGAAGGGGCTCGTGTAGATGTCAATCCCGAAAGAAAGAATCCTCGCGACTTTGCTTTGTGGAAGTTTAATATCTCTGGAAAAAAGCGCGCTATGGAATGGGATTCGCCGTGGGGAATTGGTTTTCCGGGGTGGCACATTGAGTGTTCGGCGATTTCGCTTAAGCATTTGGGTGCCCCATTTGATATTCACACTGGCGCAATTGATCATAAGGAAATTCACCATCCTAACGAAATTGCCCAAACCGAAGTGGCAACTGGTCGCAAAATGGCAAATTATTGGCTCCACGCGGGTTTTTTAAATGCCGAAAAAGAAGAAAAAATGGCAAAATCCGCGGGGAATTTTTTGACTTTGCAAACTCTAATTGATAAAGGTTATGACCCCTTGGCTTACAAATTATATACTTACAGCTCCCATTGGAGGCAAACTATCGCTTTTTCCTGGGAGGCACTTGATGCGAGTAGTAAAGCGTTAGAAAAATTGTATGGTTTTGTTTCTGGGAATTGGCCGAATTTGACTAATTTGTCTAATTGGTCTAATTTGGCAAATTTTTTCGAGAAAAAATTTGCTAATGCTTTAGCTGACGATCTAAACATGCCTAAAGTTATGGCGGTAGTTTGGGAGCTCGTCAACGAGTCCAAAAAGAACGGTTACCAGTCGCAGGCTGTACAAAAGCTTTTAGAATGGGACAAAGTTTTGGGATTAAATCTGGATCAGGATGACTTTGTCAAAGAGATTCCGCAAGAAGCAAAAAAACTAATTGCCCAGCGGGATCGCGCAAGAGCCAGCAAAAACTATGCTCTAGCGGATAGTTTAAGAAAACAGTTAGAGGCGTTAGGTGTCAAAGTACAGGACAAGTAGATTACCAGGCACAAGCGCATGGTACTGTATAAACAAGTTTGTTTCTAGCAGGAATTTACCCCACACTTCAACTCACTATATTCCTATTTCTCAATACTGTGCTAAAATTCTCTCGTGATAAAAAAGAAGAATAAGCGGTTAAAAATATATGCTTTTATAGACAGCCAGAACTTAAGGTTTTTTTAGAGCTTTATAGGAATAATGTTGAGTGGAAATGAAAGTGGGGGGCGTTTCAATATACCACTTGAGTATATCAGCGTTTCCCCCTCATGATTGGTGTTATTTTTGCAAATTAGTTTTAGTTTGTCAACTGCTTTGTTATGTCTACAAATCTGTCAATTGGAATGGATTCGACAAGCTCGTTATTTAATTTACCTAACATATGAGTTTGTCCGTGGGGATTGTGGGGTTGCCCAATGTGGGAAAAAGCACTTTATTTAACGCTATTTTAAAGCGTCAAATAGCCTGTGTTGCTAATTACCCTTTTGCTACTATTGAGCCGAACACGGGAGTCGTCGAAGTTTTAGATAGTCGGGTTGACAAATTGGCAGAACTTTCGCACTCTGCCAAAAAAGTGTACTCAACTATCACATTTATAGACATCGCTGGTCTGGTCAAAGGTGCATCCACTGGCGCGGGATTGGGAAACAAGTTTTTAGCCCATATCAGGGAAGTCGACCTAATCCTTCTACTTCTAAGAGATTTTGAGGACGCGGAAATTATTCGAGAGGGCTCTATCAATCCAGAAAGCGATAGGGAGGTGCTACTCACGGAATTAAAGCTAAAGGATTTGGAGATTTTATCAAAGGTCGTGGACTCAAAGGAGATTAGGAAGAAAGGGGGTAGTACCCCTGCGGGGTACTACCCCAATGTTTTGAAAAAAGCTGTGGGGGTTCTCGATGCAGGGAAATTATTGGCGAACGGGAAGTGGACCAAAGAAGAATTGGAGGAATTACAAGGGTTTAATTTGCTAACCTTAAAACCTATTTTACCTGTGCTAAATGTTTCTGAGGATTCAATCGGGTTCGTCCCAAATGGGACGAACCCGGATGAAATGAGATCGTCCCGTATGAAAGTATCCGCCAAGATTGAATTTGAACTCTCGTCATTGTCAACTGTAGATCGAAATGCTTATCTTACCGACTTAGGACTCACCGAAGCGCCCCTTGACGGAGTCATTCGTCAAGCTTATAAAATGTTGGGGCTTTCCACATTTCTAACCACAGGGGAAAAAGAAAGCCGAGCCTGGAAATTTAAACAAGGCTGGAACGCCCAAAAATGCGCTGGTGTTATCCATAGCGACTTTGAAAGATTATTTATTGCAGTAGATGTCATTTCCTATCAAAAATACATCGAAGCCGGCAGTTGGGGTAAAGCTAAAGAGAAAGGAATGGCAAGGTTGGAGGGGAAGGAATACTTAGTCAAAGATGGAGATGTGGTGGAGTTTAGGGTGGGGAGGGGATAAAAATTTTAAATTTCTAATTACTAATTTCTAATATCTAAACAAATCCCAATTCTCAAATTCCAAATTACAAATAAAACAAAAAAACGAACCCTCCCAAAATGTCCCAAGTGGCGGACTTTCTGGAAGGGTCTTTGGGCTATCTGACGAGTGGGAGGAAGTATTGCTTCTCCCAGAAGCGGGCGTTGTAGCGGGTTTGGTGTTGTGATGTCAGCCGTACCCAGTACTGCCCGGGGTCGAGGGTTAGAGTATAGCGGCGGATGACGATCCCGCCACCTATGATGGGTTCGGATCCAGCGTCAATGCTGGAATTCCAGTTGACTGTCGCGGACGCCTCTGCATCGCAGAAGTTCTGGATGGACCCCTCGATGGGTCCCTCGAGGCTGTCGTAGCTCAACTCTAGCCCATATGTCCGTTTCCGCCCGGGCGGGACGGTCCTCGTGAACCAATCCCCCAAGTCGGCGGGGCTGATGGACAAGTAGTGCATCGTCCCGCGATCCGGTTCAACCGCAGTCGCCTGTTTGCAGGTGTCGTTGGGCTCGTACTTATCGGGCCCGTAGTCAATCTGCGTGTCCTCTTGTGAGGTGACAAGGGTGTGATGACCGGAGAGAGCAAACTGGACGACAAGGTGTCCGGCCCGAGTGGGCTTGGCATAGGCCCGAAGTGCGAAAGTTTCGCCCGGAGCAAGGGCGGGCAATTCGCATCTCGTAAGTCCCATGTCATCGTAGCAGGTGACATTGGCATTCATTATTGCAATGCCATCGGCACCTGTGTTGTTGTACAGGATGCCGATCTCAAGAGTGGCGAGGTTTTGGACCTCGTCCGAGCGATTCGTTACCTCGGCGACCCAATCTACGATCCCCGCCGTTTTTGAGATTCCGATGGGGATTTCGATGCGCTTTGGCGTTTCGACATAGAGCCCAAGCGGGCTGTTGGGTGAGGCTACGGTGCTGATGGGGTAGGGGAACATCAGAAAAACTACGACGAGCAGAACGAACAACGATTTGTGAAACATGGGAACACTCCTTTTTGTGTGGTAGGGGGATTATGCTTTGGGACAGTCCCAAAACTAGGAGAATTATACCACAACAAACAAAAGCTTGCTAGTCCACCTTTCATTTGCTAATATCCCACCCAGTATGCAATTGTACGAACTGACATATATCTTAAAATCAACAGCGACTGTTAAAGAAGAGCAAGCTAAACTGGTTGCTCTCATTTCTTCCCTTGGCGGTAAGGTTGTTAAAGAAGAACCAGCCGAAAAGAAAAAATTTGCCTACAAGATAAACAAAGATGTGGAGGGTATTTACGCTACGGTACTGTTTAACCTTCCCAAAAAAGAATACGCCAACTTTGTCAAAAAGCTTAAGTTGCAAGAAAATATTATTAGAAGTTTAATCACTGTTGCTAAAAAGTCAAAGCCCAAGGTTAAAAGATAAAGACAGCTTTTATCTTTTGGCGCAAACTTTATATAAATGTCACGATCTATAAATCAGGCGATGGTTTTGGGAAATTTAACCCGCGATCCCGAAATGAGATATACGCCGTCAGGAAGCGCGGTCACAAGTTTTGCGGTTGCTACAAATAGAAGCTGGAAAACCGAAAGAGGCGAAGTGCGCGAAGAGAGCGAATTTCACAATATTGTATCCTGGAACAAATTAGCCGAACTTTGCTCACAATTATTACAAAAAGGGACCCGAGTTTTTGTGCAGGGGAGATTGCAAACTAGGAATTGGGATGACACCAGTGGGGCAAAACACTACAAAACCGAGATAGTTGCCGACGATATGGTGGTTTTAGAGCGGGGAAGAACAGGGGGTATGGTAACGGAAACAGTTGCCAAAGAGCCGGTGGAAGCGCCAGTTGTAGAACCCGAAGAAGCGTCAAAAGAGGAAAAGACCGAATCAAAAGAAGTTAAAGAAGATGTGGCGGGAGAGGAAATTCCTTTTTAGGAAATGCAAAAGAAAAAAAAGAAAAAACTCATTCTTAAGAAAAAGTTTGTAGATGTAGGACCGCTTCCCAAAGTTGGCGATGTCTCTTTTAAAGACACCGCGCAACTTAAGAAATTCCTAAGCGATCGCCACAAAATTTTGCCTCGCAAATTAACTCGAGTTTCGGCATCTTTGCAACGGGCAGTCTCTCGTGAGATTAGGAAGGCTCGGATTATGGGACTTCTGCCATTTACAGAACGCCACGAAGTGCGCTAATATCATTCTATGATTCTTGCCTGCCACATGGGACTTTTTTGGTCCGCCAATTTTTTTGTTGACGAGAAAACTCTTTCGTTTACTACAAGCTATACGCCAATTCCCCAGCCAATCTTCTCGCAAAAAATTTTAGTTGACGATTTGGTTGGTAAGGCTACTCAAAAGTATGTGGTGTCTTCTAATCCCGAAATATCCGCTCCAGCAACATTTGAACAAGCGTTAAACAAAACCGCGATTCCTAATCCTTTTATCTGGATTGGCGATAAAAGAATTTATACGCCAGAAGGAACCCAGGAGCTTAAAATAGTAGAAACCGACTATTTTAATTACTTTTTTTTGGAACCCAACTCGCAACAGGCGGAAAACGCTTGGCAAAACAGGCTTTTGTACGGACCAAAAACCCCTTGCAATCCCTATGATATATCTTTAGAAAATGCGGTAAGCTTTTCTAAAATAAAGTTTGCTATAAATAACGCTTATTTAAAAGTAATCTCTGGCGCTGATAAAATTATTATTTCGGGGAGCTATCCGTTTTTTTACGGGGGGGTTTCGCGACTGATGCTGGCTGTTTTAAACTCCTTTAATCTGCCGGGAGTTTGGAGGATTGCTTTTGACGAAAAAGATTCCTTATCTTGCCTTGCCACCCTTTCTTTTTACGACAAGTCGCTGGCGGAGGCTTTTTTGCTTAAGAATCCTTTTAATACAACAGTAACAGCTCTGGTTGTTCCAAACGCCACAGAGGGGGAGATTGACTTCGGGTTGGGAAAAAACCAGTCTTTTGATTTTAAAAATGCTGGGGTGTTTTTTGTTCCCATTGCCGAAAAAGATCTGGTAAAAGTTATTTTAAAAATAAAAGGCAAAAAACGCTTAACATTTGAAGTAGGTGGGGGATCCTATGGCTTGGTAATTGACGCCCGCCCGCGTCCTTTGACGGGTTTTATGTCCAAATCCTATACCCTAAAAGAGACAGAACAGCTGAAGAGAGTTTTGGAAACCAAAGTTATATGAAAGCTCTATAAAGTGAAAGCTTTATTTCTTAATAAATATTTTATCGATCCCGAGGCGCTGATTGAACGATCCATGCCTTGTGAGGGCAATGTTTTTATAAAAAAAGGAGCCGTGGTGCAATCTTTTGATCGGATTGGTGATTGCAAAGTCATGCTGGAAGAAAAGTCTTTTACCTACGATGGCGATTTGGTTAAAAAACGCGGAAATTATATTAGCCAAGGCGAGGTCGTGGCAAGCTCCAAGCGGGCATTTGGGTTGGAGGTGTCAACAAAAAGTCCTTTTACCGGATACATAATTAAAACCGATGCGGTAAATAAAGAAATCTTTATCCGCAAGCCTAGTCGTCCATTTGAGCTAATTTCGGGGGTTCCAGGGTTTGTAACCGCAGTCATTGAGGGTCGGGGGGTTTTAATTACCACTCGCGCTTTAAGGGTTCGCGGGGTGGCATCTTACGGAGCCGAGGTGGGGGCGGAGCTTCTTGTTTTTGGTGAGCATAACGATAACTTAAAACAGGAGAATTTTGAAAACGAACTTGCCGAAAAAATAGTGGTTTGCGGGCACTTGACTCGCGAGGCTTATGCCAAAGGACGAGCTGTGGGGGTGGAAGGTTTTGTTTGCGGAAGTTGCAATTTGGCGCTTTTTAATAATCTCAAAGGGGACTGCCCACCAGTTTTGGTCTTGGAGGGGTTTGGAAAAATTCCTTTAAGTCCTTTGGTTTTTGATTACTTAAAGTCGGTGCAGTCGCGGTTTGTGGTCTTGCGCGCTTGCGAACGGGAACTGATTATCCCCGAGTCGGGTAAGCAGGGGTGGTGTTCTACAAAAAGCGTACCGTTTGTGGATGTAAAAAGAGGGCAAGCGGTGCAAATATTCTCCTTTCCCTATTATGGTTTTTTTGGTACAGTGATTTCTTGTGATGAGGAAAAAGGGCTGGTAAAAGTGGAAATGTGGGAGAAGAAAGAAAAAATTGAATTGCCGGTGGAGAATCTGGGGGTGGTGGGAGGTTAGAAATTTAAAAATGTCTTATAAACTCTTTCAAAAAATACTGCTTGCTCTGCTTCTTCTAATATCCGCAACGAGTTGCGGATATTACTTCGGTCGTAGGGGATTTGAGGTAGAGTACGACCGCAAAAAATCCATTCCCATTACTGTAACCCGAAGGCAAATGGTGGCTCCAGTTGGGGAAACAACGGTTGCTTTTGACGAGTTTTGGAAAGTTTGGGACATTTTAAACACTAAGTACTTGCTAAGACCGCTAGACGGTCAAAAAATGGTTTACGGTGCTATCAAAGGACTGACCAATTCTTTAGGAGATCCCTACACTTCATTTTTAGAGCCTGTGGAAAACGCTTCTTTTGCTTCGGCTTTAAATGGGCAGTACGAGGGAATTGGCGCGGAACTGGGAAAAGACGATAACGATGTGATTATTGTGGTCTCGCCACTAGAAGGATCGCCAGCGCAATTGGTGGGAATTCGTCCCAAGGATAAAATCCTAAAAATTGACGGGGAAAACGCCCTAGGGCTGTCGCTTTCCGAAGCGGTGGCTAAAATTAGGGGACCTAAAAATACCACGGTTACGCTCAATATTCTAAGAGGAGAGCCGTCAGCTAGCAACCAGCCTTTTGATGTCGCGATTGTTCGTCGTCAAATTGTAATTAAGTCAGTGGAATGGCAGGATAAAGGGCAGGGGATTGCTTACATAAAAGTTTCGACATTTGGCGAAAATACCAATGGCGATTGGGACAAAGTGGTTGCCGAGATAGTCCGGGTAATGCCAAATTTAAAATCGCTAATTCTGGATGTGCGCAATAATCCCGGTGGGTACTTAAATGGTTCAGTTTACCTAGCCAGCGAATTTTTAGACAAGGGGCCGGTGGTTTATCAAGAGGATGCCAATGGAGCGCAAATTTCGCTTGATGTCATGCGCAAGGGGTTGCTGACAAAATATCCTGTGGTAGTTCTCATCAACGGTGGAAGCGCTTCGGCGTCCGAAATATTAGCTGGAGCTTTGCGGGATCGCCAGGGGGCAAAACTGGTTGGCGAGACAAGTTTTGGCAAGGGGACAATTCAAGACTCCGAAGATTTTGAGGACGGGGCAAGTGTTCATGTGACGATTGCCAAATGGCTGACTCCTAATAAAACTTGGGTTCACAAGGTGGGTTTAACTCCAGATTACGAGATTAAAAATGATGAGAATGATATAACAAAGGACGCGCAATTGGAGAAGGCGATCGAGATTGCGGAGAGTAAATTCTAAATCCGAAATTCTAATGTTCAGAACAAATTTTGTATTTTGATTTTTGAGTTTTGATATTGTTTAGGATTTAGCGCTTAGAATTTAGAGTTTATTCTTTGGTTAACAATTTCTCCTCAAGATCACTCAACACCCTCTCAATCTCCCCCTCCATTACCCCCTTAATATTGTGCCAGCTTAAGCCGGCTCGATGATCGGTGATTCTATTTTGCGGAAAGTTGTAGGTTCTTATTTTTTCGGTTCTGTCACCAGTTCCCACTTGCGTTGCTCGTAGGTTGTTGACAGAGGTTTGGTGTTGTTCCTGCATCATTTGATAAAGTTTAGAGCGAAGCATTTCCAGAGCCTTTTCGCGATTTTTGAGTTGAAAGCGTTCCTCTTGGCAGGAAACCACAATTCCCGTGGGTTTGTGAGTAATCCGAACGGCGGTTTCGACCTTGTTAACATTCTGCCCGCCGTGACCGCCGGAATGAAACGAGTCAAATATCAAGTCAGCATCCTTAATTTCCACTTCCTTTGGAGTGACTACGGGCAAAACTGCCACAGTTATCGTGGAAGTATGGATTCTGCCACTGGATTCTGTCTGTGGTACCCGTTGGACACGATGGACCCCCGACTCAAACTGTAATTTGTCAAAACACCCCTCGCCTGTTATCTTAGCGCTGGTTTCTCCTAGCAAATTTATCTTCCAACCTTGGTTTATGGCGTACCTTTGATACATTCTAAAAAGCTCGCTGGCAAAAATGCTGGCCTCGTCGCCCCCGGTTCCTGCCCTTATTTCCAAAATACACGAACTAGAGGGAGTAGAGGGATAAGGGGAATTAGAGGGATTGGAGAGGGAAGAAGGTGCAGAATCGTTGGGGTAGTCCGCCAAAGGCGGACTACCCCCTTTTTCTAATTCCGTTTTCTCTTGTTCTAACCTTGCAATCTCCTCCTTGGCAAGTTCTGCCAAAGCAGGATCAAGCAAAAGTTTTTTCGCTTCGAGTATTTTTAAGTCTATTCTATTTTTTTCAATCTCAAGGTAATCCATGAAGAAAATTAATACCTTCTTATGACACCTTTAACAACCCCTTGGATTTTTATTTTATCCTCTGGTACCAAAATTGGTAGCATTTCGGAATTGGCGGGAACCAGTTTTACCATTTTTCCTTCGCGGTAAAACCTTTTTAGCGTTGCCATCTCGTTTTCTAAAAGCGCTACCACCACATCTCCAGCATTGGCGTAACTTTTTTGCTCGCAGATAACGAAGTCGCCATCTAATATTCCCATATCTTTCATGCTTTGACCGCGAACCAACAGGGCAAAGGTGCGAGCTTTTTCCGAGACCATGGCTGGAGCAATGGTAATGGTAGTTGCGGGATCTTCGATAGCCTCAATCGGCGATCCTGCGGCAATCATGCCGACTAGTGGTATCTCGATTCCATCTAGCGCGGCGTTAATTTTTTGGTCTAGAACTTGCAGACCCCTAACTGCGCCTTGGAATTTTTTAATAATGCCTTTTTTTTCGAGCGCTTGCAAATGCTCGTGAACGGTGGCAAGGGAGGAGACCCCCATGGCGTTGGCAATTTCTTGTAATGTGGGGGAGAAACCTTGTTTTTGGATATATTGTTTAATATAATCCATAATTTGGCGTTGGCGTTTATATAAGGTAACAGGCATATGTTCATTTTTCGGGTGTCACCCGAAAATCTAAATTCTACTAATATACCCAATCTATCCGAAACAATCACGAAGTGTCAAGAGGGAATTTTAAAAATTTCTAATTCCTAATTTCTAATGTCTAATTTCCATTAGGGATCGTCCCTTATGAAAAAAAGAACTTGTTTTAGAAGGATAAAATTGGTACAATCTCCCGCGACAATATTTGATATATGAAACCTGACATCCATCCCAAATATTATAATGACTGCAAAGTGGTTTGCGCTTGTGGCAACTCTTACATCACGGGATCAATTTTGCCCGAAATCAGGGTAGATGTTTGTAGCGCCTGCCATCCGTTTTATACTGGCAAAGAAAAGTTTATTGACACTGAGGGGCGGGTGGAGAGGTTTAAGCGCAAAGTAGATGTTGCCAAAAAAGTTCAAGAAGAGCGAAAAGCTAAAATGGTTAAAAAAATAGAAAAAAAGCAAGTGATGAGTGGAGTTAAGTCTTTGAAAGACCTTTTAAAAGAAGCGGGGAAGTAGGGGAATTTTTTGGTTTCTGCTAAATATACTCCCATTGCTATGACCGCCCCGCCCATCATAAACACTCCTGTCGGAACTTCACCCAGCAAGATAAAAGAAGCGGGGATGGCAATAACCGGTTGCAGGTAGGTAAAGACGCTGGCTTCTGAAGCCTCAATATATTTTAATGCCATCTCGTATAAGAAATAGGCGATAACACCAGAAAAAATTGCCATGTAAAGCAGGGAAAGTATAGCGGTCAACGGGGGAAAAGTCAGCGCCGCGATCCCGGAGACTGTGGTCAAAGAAGACAACTCGAGCATCGAAAGGGGAAAGAAGGTGATGGCTCCAACAATAAATCCCAGCGAAATTTTAATAAACGGATCGGTTTTAGGGTATTTTTTAAAATATCTTTTAGTGGCGATAGTATAGGCGGTGTTGGCAAGAAGATAGCCTACCATTAAAACATTTCCCAAAAGTTTTTCTCTAAAGCCGTCATGCAAAGAAAATCCTGATTCTGCCCAAGGCTGAAAAATAATTATCAACGATCCCACAAGGGCAATTGCTGTTCCCACTCTTTCTCTTTTCGTAATAACCTCATTTAACAAAATTACTCCCGCAATCGATATCATAATAGGACTCATTGATCCCAGAATCGCTCCGTCGAGCGCCGAAGTGCGATCAAGCGCCAAAAAAACCAGTCCCAAAGATATTGTTTGACCAAAAAACGGGATAAAAAAAAGCGCCGGAATTTGCGGGAGTTTGAGAGGGGTTTTCTTGAGTTTAACAAGCAGAATTGGAAGCACCGCAATTGAGGAGATCGCAAGTCTGATGAATAAAAAAGTAAAGGTGGGAAGGCTGTTTAAACCCAGTTTGATCACTGGGGTGGCGCCTCCCCAGATCAGGGTTACCAAGGCGAGGGCGATGAGGGATTTTTTGCGGTTGGTCATGAGATTAGTTTAAGAGGAAAGGAGGTCTTAAACAAGAGCAAAATTTAGGGAGTTTCTAACTATAGGATTGACTGGGGGGTGTTTTTGTTGTAAAATGAGGGTTCGTTTGCCACCCAACGGGGTGTGCAATTTAATCCCATTTCACAATTCTCGCAAAGGAGAGAAAACAGTGAAAGCGAAAATCGTAGTTTTGCTGGTACTGGTAGTGTCGTCGTTTCTCGTTCCTGCACCCGCTCGGGCGCAGGAAATTTCAATCTCCCCACTCCCGGAAGTTTTGGGGGTAGAGGAGCTGGGGGTTGTCGCTCCCGCGGGAGCGGATTCGGTGGCGGTCCGAGTAGTGGAGCTGCGCGACCCCGCGGCGGTGATGCAGGCGCCCTGGAAGGCCATGGACCCCAACTACCCAGATCTGTTCGGAACTTTGGACAGGTCTGATCCAGGGAAGAAGAGTGGCTATGTGGGATCCTACGGATGGGTTCCCAAGGACGCTATTTCCTGCAAGTTGGTGGGGCTGGCTCTTCCCAAGCCTTCCAGTCCCGATTTCGCAGGAGATTTTGTCGACTTCGTTCTGACCGTGGAAGTCCCATCCTCCGGGTGGGCTGAAATCGGTCGGGTGCGGGTGGTCAATGGGGACTATGTGGGTACTGCCTGGGGGTATGGGGAGGCAGAGATTCCCCCAGTGGTGGTGGGTTGGGTTCAGGGTAGGAGAGTAGGCGTGTTCGCTTACTCTTATCGGGAGAGCGCTCAATCAGTTTTTTATGTCTGGAAGGTAACCTTTACCTGCCAAGTGCCAATGTCGAAGACATTCATCTCGCTGGTCTCTACCCCGAAGAGACCAATCTCGGGCGAGCCGTTCTAGTTTTTTAGAAGAAGCGCCTTTTTGGTTACGGGATGCATTTCCGACCAACAAGGCGCTTTAAGTTTTTTCTTTAAAAAAGGTTGACATAGTGTTAAAAGGTGGGGTAGAATACCCCTCAATAGCCATTTACGAGATGGAAGAGACTTACAAGAGACTATGGCTATAACGATGAATGCGCCCCCTGGCGTGTTTTGCCTTTTTAGGGACGATCCCTTAAGAGGCATTTGATCGGAATTGTATTAGGGATCGTCCCTAATGAATCGGAAAGAGTGAATCTGCTTAGTAGGTTCATTTTTTCCGGTTTTTTACGGAGCTTGCGGGAGCTTTTCCCGTAATTTGTTTCCTCGTAGGGAAGGAGCCCCAAATGTGTAAGAACCTCGTCCGTCACGAGCGTGCCCTGCAGGAGTTAGATCAACCGACCCGTAGACCGCCGGTGCGTCGGCAGACGACGCCGCCGCGCCGCCCTCGGGCGAGGGCCAAAAAGCAACGGCGTGGTAGCGAGGTGCGCTACCTCGAGCTTCACTGCGCACTCCCTCTGGGGCAGGGTTGTCCCGAAGGGAGAAACGGAAACTGCGGAAAGTGTCCGCTCTCGGCCTCTAGGGGAGGCGTCTGCGAGCGCGGCTAGCTAGGTAATCACATCACCCCCGTAGTTTAACGGAAAACGCCCTGTCATGTTTAGTGCTAGACAGGGAGATGGTGTGTAAGGAGTGCCACAGGGGCACTTACGAGACCACCCGGGGAACCAGAAATCGTTTTTTTCGTTGTGGATGTAGCTCAATGTAGAGCACAGCGATGGTATCGCTGGGTTGTGGGTTCGAGTCCCGCCATCCGCTTTGACCACCTTGCAGGAATAATCTTTAAACACTGGCGTTTAAACACTGGCGTTTAAAGACCTGCAAGGTGGTTTTATTTTTTAGGGAACCGTGGAAAAGCCCGCGCTGGAAAAGTGAGAATCAAATGTGCAGGCGTGTTGTATACTTAGCCTTTTCATTACTGCAAAAGATACACAATCGGTAAAAGATAAATTACTCCAGTCTTTAAGCATATAATCCCAAGCATTTTCTTCATCTTGAATTGTTGTTCGGGCTACTTTTAATCTCCATTCGTTTTGTAATAGCGCCTCTCTAAATATTTTTAATGCCCCAACTCCCATCCTTTGTCTAATTAATGTAAATGCCTCATCTAAAATGTAATTTGTTGTAACAAGTGGGTTGCCGTTTTTTTCGATTGTACTCAATGTTTTTACTGCTTTGTTGTGAAAGTCGTCGGACGAATCTAACATTGCTTTAAAAAAGCTTGTATCTATAAAGAGGGTTTCCTTTGATTTGTTAGGCATAAATTATCTTATCTTCTTCTGACATCTCTAATACTTTTCGTTTAGACCATTTTTTGGCAATTTTTGGTAAGTTCCAGAATGAAACAGCGGGGGATTTGTTATCTTTAATGGTTAAAGCCAATCGTTTTTGCATAGAGCTTTGTTCGATAATACGGTTAATGTATTGGTTGATGCTAAAGCCCATTTCGGCGGCCTCTACTTTTACTTGTAACCATTGTGACTCTGGGAATCTAACATTGGTGGTAATTATTTTGTCTCTTTGGTTTGTATTATTCATTGATATGATTAATATCATGGTATCTTTGTGGTGTCAATGCTGTTTTAGGGTCTCACCCCATTAGAATAGGGATAATCCCAAATTTGGGATTATCCCTAATCGTGCATTTGCCGTTCTTCCTCTTGCATTTTCTCTTCTTTTATAGCAAAATCCCTATAGTAAGTTGTTGTCAATCCAACCAACCATCGCGAAAAAGGAGGGTGTACCGTGGCAAAAAAGAGGGTTCACAAAATGCGATCGGAGATTGTTTGGAGGAAACTCCCTAAGGGAGGATCAGCGGTAGATTTGGGAAGCCTCTGCGTAAGGACTGGTCTCCGGAAAAGCGAGGTCATGTCTGCTGTGTACGACCTCGCAAGGAGGGGCTTAGCAAGATTCGTTTTCGGAGGCGGTTGGGTTCAGCGAGTTGTTCTCACGGGAACCGAGACGGAGCCTCTTGGATTTTCCGCAGAGGCTAAGGTGGAACTGTTTCCACATCGTGGACAGGAGGGGTAAGATGACATCTAAAATGGTTTGGGCGGGGTTTGCTGAACGGCGCGTTGGAAGCATTCGTGTAGGATGGTGGCGGGCGGTCACTGGCGTCCGCTATTCAAACAGCTCCTCTGACACGGATCAGAGGGGTCTCATTCACCAAATCAGAGCCGATGTCCTGGGAAAGATGGGGAAGTTTGATGACAAATGTAGGGTCAACATCTTTCTTCTTGACAGACGCTGATTCTTCGTGACTCGTGGGTAGTTGACCGTTTCGCCCCGCTTGTTGCATCACGAGAAGTCAGCAATGACAACTTTTGGTGTGGCAGGCGGGGAGATTTATGAATTTAATAGCTTGTTTTAAAGGTAACGACTGTTGCTCGCGAGTGGCTAAATTTTTTAACGATACCACATTTTTTTCCACCTCATCTGATCCAATTACCATAATATAAGGAATATTTTTAGCATTGGCGTATTTTATTTGTTTAGCCAACGAGTCTTGGGGTTTTAAAAATATATCTGTTGGGATGTTATTTTGTCTAAGAGTTTGGCCCACCCAAAGCGCTTCGCGCATTGTGGCGGGTAAGAGATCTTGAGGATTGTTAAGAATGGGGCAAATCAAGACCTTGGCGGGATAAGCATTAATGACATTTTTTAAAAGATCGAGTTCTTCCACCACCTCGCAAACGCGTTCAAAACCAAAACTAATTCCCGTTGCCGGGGTTGGTTTGCCACCAAAAGATTCAATTAATTTATCGTATCTGCCGCCTCCCAAAATTGAACCAATTTTGGGTTCAGTAACCACTCCTTCGACCACCATGCCAGTATAATAATCCGCTCCGCGCGAAAGAGTAGGGGAGAAGATCAGTTTTTCTTTAGGTACGCCTAAAGCTACCGCATAGTTTGTAATGTTAATCAAGTTTTCCGAGGGTTTGCTCTGGGAGATAAGGGAAAAAATTAGGGCTGTTTGGGCTGTGGGGAATCTTTTTGATGCCAACTCTCGGGAGACCGCCTTTTGCCCGATCTTTTCTAACTTATCTAGCGAGCGCAGAACCGAAAGTTGTTTATTGGGTTCGGAAACACCGGCTTTTTGCAAAATCTCAAAAAGTGTATTACGATCATTAATCAAAAAAGAAAAATTAGTAAATCCTAGTTTTTGGGTGGCTTTATAACCGCAAGCCAAGACTTCGGCATCGGCAAGTTCCGAAGTCACTCCAAAAATATCAATATCACACTGGACAAATTCGCGAAATCTACCCCTTTGGGGTTTTTCGGCGCGGTAACAGCGTTGAATTTGATAGCGTTTAAACGGCATCACAATATTATTGTCAACTTGTGATAACACTCTTGCGACGGGGACAGTCAAGTCGTAGATTAAACCGACCTTTCTTTTCCCCAAATCTTCAAAAATATAAGTCTCCTTGTCGTTTTCAGCGGAGTATTTTTTTAACAAGGTTTCGGCATATTCTAAAGAGGGCGTTTGCAAAGGCTCAAAACCAAATTCCTCAAACGACTCCTGCAGAATTTTTTGGACGCAGTTGCGCACCCGCATTTTTTCGGGTAAAAAATCCCTAAAGCCTTTTAAGGTTTGGGTTGTACTTTGATCCATAATGTAAGTTTACTACAACAATGTTTTGCATAAAAGGGCTATTTAGCGCTTTAGCTATAAGGTAGTACCCGATTCGGGTACTACCCGAATATTTGCTTTAGGTATTGACTTCTGCTAAATAGGATATTAATGTTGTAACTATGCCATCAAGGAACATCTATAAAGTTTTTGCGGAAGGTGCGTATTACCATGTTTATAACCGAGGGGTAGAACGAAGAGTAATATTTCAAGATTCGGAGGATTACCATGTTTTTATTAATAATTTAAGGCGTTATTTAGAGCCTGGTTTTGTTTTAGAACGCAAAGATCCTAAGACGAAACAGTCAATATTTGTAACCCCGAATTATTCTTACGATAAAATCTCACTTTTAGCGTTTTGTCTTATGCCTAACCATTACCACCTGCTCGTCAAATTAAAGAAAAAGGAGGGATTAACAGATCTTACAAAAAAGATTTGTACTAACTACACTAATTATTTTAATGAAAAAAATGATCGTGTAGGTAAACTTTACCAAGCGATTTATAAAGCAGTCCCGATTACAACAGGGGAGCAGTTTTTACATCTTGCTCGCTATATCCATTTAAATCCTTTGGAAATGGTGAGCAAAGATTCCCTTAAAGATTATAGATTTTCTAGCTACTACTACATAAATAAAAATATAAAAGAAGGTTGGCTTTGTTGGGACGAGGTGTTGGGCGATATGACTGTTGCAAGATATAAAGACTTTGTGGAGTCTTACATAGATCCCTTGGATGGCGACAGTGACATCAAAAAACCCTACATCGATAATTTGTTGTTAGAATAGGAAAAATTCGGGTACTACCCGAATCGGGTAGTACCCGATAATATGTTGCTGTAGTGGCGAATTTGCTTTTTGGCTTCGGGGGTTTTGACAAAGTCAATCCATTTGGCAATTGGAGAAGGCCTTCTTTTTGAGGGGATTATTTTTACCTCGTCACCATTTTGCAACTCGTATTCTAGTTTTTTGATTATTCCATTAACCAATGCCCCCTCGCACCTGTTACCTAAATCGGTGTGAATTTTGTAGGCAAAATCAACACAAGTTGCGCCTGCTGGCAATTCTATAATGTCTCCTGTTGGGGTAAAGGTGAAAATAGTTTTGGAAAAGGGATTAAAATTGGAGGTTTTATCACCGCTTTTAATTTCGTCAGAAACAAACTTGTTTATATATGTCTTAACCCAATTGGGATTTTTGTAACCTAAGTGAGATGCCCCTCCAAAATTATTAAATTCTTCCATTTTTGTGGTTACAATTTGAATTTCGCAATACATCGCCTGTCCCACTTTTATAATTGTATGAATAGATTTGTAGCCGTTGGGTTTGGGGCGGGCAATGTAGTCATCAAATTCGCTAATTTCCACCCCCCAATTTTTTTGTACTGCATCCAGCGCTTTGTAGCAATCTTTTTCGGTTCTGACAATTATTCTTAAACCTATAAGATCATGGATTTTCTCAACGCCGTACTCTTTAATCTTGCGTTTTTCTAGGTATTTTAAAATTTTAAGATGGGTGGAGTAGGGGGATTTTTTACGAAAAGAAATGGCTGCCGAAACGCTTGCTTGTTCCATTAGCAACTCTAATTTGTTCTTCACGCCCAAAAGTCGTTCTTTTAAAAAAACTTCCTTATCAAGAATAAGATTTTTCAATTGTTTATACTTTAAGGGTTCGGAGATTTTAAATCCCAAATCGTTTAACTCTCCCGCAATGTTTTTTAACGATGATGCCTTGGCAAGTGGGGCATCAATCGACAAGGCTTGTTTTGCTACCAACAAACACTCGGGGGTTTTGGATTTTCCACACGCTCGAAGTCTTGCTAACCGGCAAGAGATTTTGATCAAAAAGACTCTATAATTAGAAGATAGCGACATAATAACACGACGAATTTTTTCGTGATTTTTAGGGTCGTTTGGAGTTAGGTGAATTCTTTCAATCCTAGATAGAGCCACAACCATGTTTGCCACATCGTTTCCAAAAAAACTTTTAATCTCGGAAAGTTTTCCTTTGCCGTAATACAGGCAGTCGTGCAAAATGGCAGTCACAATGGTTGGCGGGTCAGTTATTTCGTTTTGGGTTAAAACTTTTACGGTTTCTTTGGCGTGAGTAATGTTGCCCCGGGTAGATTTGGCATAGTCGTAAGCGTCTTTTATAATTGGTAAGGGCTTTTGCATAAATGAGGGATTAGAGGGTTGAGATGGAGCAGAAGGAACAGAATGAAACCCTCTAATTTATAATCTCACTTAATAATTACAAGCTCTGTTTCCTTGGGCAAATCGCTGGGCGATTTTAGAGACAGTTTGTCCAGTTCCAAAGTTTTAATTTTTCCCATGGCATCAACAAACTTTTTTGGCGCCTCGGAAGTTTTATAATAGGAGGGAATAACAATTTTAGGTTCAATTTGGCTGACCACCTCGGTGGCTCCTTCGGCGTCCAAACAACCCTCGCATTCAATAGGAAGAATGGCAATATCGGCCTCGGAAAATTCGCCTGCTAAATCGTCACTTAAGACTTGGTTGGTTTTTCCCAGGTAAGCAATTTTAAACCCGTCAATTAAAAACATAAACGCCCGCGAGCTGGCGGTAAGCTTGTATCCCCAAACATAGGCGCCTTTTATTTCGTATTCTCCGGGCATGTTAATTAAAAAATACCCCGGGTCAATGCGCTCTAAAAAATTTTCCTTGCTGCTGCTGACTGCCACAATATCGGCTGTTTGTTTGCTGGGGTAAGAAAGCCCAATTTCTTTGGGGTTGTAGGGGTTGCACAAAATATCGCACTTTGCCCCTTTTATTTTAAAGCAGGAATAGCCCAAATTATAAATTTGCATTTTTATATTATGGTCCAAACTCAAAGCCTTATCAAGAGTAAGATTTTGTGGTAAATTCTGGGAGCTATGGCATTAAGACTTCCTCCCCAAAATTTAGAAAGCGAACAAAGCGTTTTGGGCGCTATGCTGATTGACCCCGAAGCGGTAATTAAAGTTGCCGATTTTTTACACCCGGAGCATTTTTACGAAAATAAACACGCTATAATTTTTAGCGCTATTTTGGAATTATACGAAAAGCGCAGGCCGATAGA
Source organism: Patescibacteria group bacterium (assembly GCA_018896215.1). Classification (NCBI taxonomy): domain Bacteria; species Patescibacteria group bacterium. The sequence continues at coordinate 33,357 of JAHINB010000017.1, read as the reverse complement.
CTTAGTCACAGTTCCAGCAAGGCTTAAACGCAAAGACGAATTGACTAAAGCGGGGGGAGTAAGCTACCTGACGGATTTGGTTAACGCCACTCCGACCTCGGCAAATATCGAAGCTTACGCCCATCTGATCAAAGATGCTTATGTCAGAAGATCGTTAATTTCGGTTGCTGGTTCTATCGGCGAGCTGGGGTTTGACAATACCGATAATGTCAACGAGTTGCTGGACAAGGCAGAAATGCAATTGTTTGGCATTTCGCAGGAGTATTTAAAGCAGGATTTTGTGCCCATTAGATCTACTTTGGAAACATCGTTTGATCGTATAGAAGAACTACATAAAACCAAGGGAAGCTTGCGGGGAGTGCCAACGGGTCTTAAGGGGTTAGATAAACTCTTAAACGGTTTGCAAGAATCTAATTTGGTGATTATGGCGGGTCGTCCTTCGGTTGGTAAATCGGCATTGGCGCTTAACATTGCCCAGTTTGCGGCGGTAAAACACAACCTTCCTGTAGGGATTTTTTCGCTGGAAATGAGTCGGGATCAGTTGGTTGATCGGATGCTCAGCAAGCAAAGCAATGTGGACAACTGGAAAATATCCACTGGAAACTTAACTGACGACGACTTTAAAGATTTGGGGGATGCCATGGGAGTTTTGGCGGAGGCGCCAATATATATTGATGATACTCCGGGAATTTCGGTTATGGAAATGCGGACTAAAGCTCGAAGGTTGCATATGGATAAGGGTGTAAAACTTATCATAGTTGATTACTTGCAATTGGTTCGGGGGAGGAATTTAGAAAATAGAGTACAAGAAGTATCCGAAATCTCCCAGGCTCTAAAAAATTTGGCGCGGGAATTAAAAGTTCCAGTTTTAGCCTGCGCTCAACTTTCGCGGGCGGTGGAGCAACGCGGTGGCAAAGTCCCGCAACTTTCGGATCTTCGCGAGAGCGGATCCATTGAACAAGACAGCGATGTAGTGGCGTTTTTGTACCGACCTGACGACGACGCGCGAAATAATGTTAAGCTATTAATTGCCAAGCACCGTAACGGTCCCACGGGAGAACTGGATTTGTTCTTTAAGGGTTCAATTACCAAGTTCTTCGAGGCAGAAAGAAGAGAGGGGGAGTGAAGGTCTCGTCACACCGTCTAAATTTTGCGGTCCCGTTTTCGCAGGGGCTCAAAATCCGCAAAATTGTATTCAGTATGACTTCGACCAATACATTATAAATACAAGCCGAAGTGGCGAAATGGCAGACGCGCACGACTCAAAATCGTGTCCCAGTGATGGGGTGAGGGTTCGACTCCCTCTTTCGGCACCACCAGATAATTTTTACCGCTTTCCAAAAAGTTGACAAACTTTTTTGCTTCTGGTATAAAAAGTTAGTATGAAGAATCGCTATCTTTTGCAGGAAATAATCCAAGATGTTAAGGAAAAAATCGTGCTTCTTGGAGGACCAAGGCAGGTTGGAAAGACTACTTTGTCAAAGCAGGTTGGGAAATTTGCATATCCAAATTTTTCCTATTTTAACTGGGATTACCAGCCGGATCGCAAAGATATTGTAGGCTACAGGTTTCCTGCCAAGGCGGAACTGCTGATTTTTGACGAACTTCACAAGTTTCGGCACTGGAAAACCTATATTAAAGGTCTGTTTGACAGACTGGGGGAACGACACAGTTTTTTGGTTACGGGAAGCGCCAAAATGGATTTGTATCGCCGAGGCGGAGATTCGCTTTCTGGTCGATGCCGGTATTATGTTTTGCACCCTTTTAGCCTGGTGGAGCTTACCGGTTCTAAGGGGCGAGCAAAGCCTTTTGAGGAATTACATTTTGTTGATCTCGTAGATGGGGAGAAGATTTTGCAAAGATTGTCGCGCTTTGGTCCGTTTCCCGAACCGTTTTCGAAAAGAAACATCACATTTTGGCGTCGCTGGCAAAGCGATCGGGTGGATCGGTTGATCAAGGAGGAGATTCGGGATCTGCGTTATATTGGGGATGTTTCCACCTTGCAGATTTTGGCGGACCTCCTTCCGGAGAAAGTTGGGTCTTTGCTTTCGGTAAACGCGCTTTGCGAGGATTTGCAAGTTGCCTACAAAACGGTTGCCAACTATCTTGCCATTTTGGAGCTTTTTTACTACCATTTTCGCCTTTCCCCGTTCCGGCAAAAAATGCTGCGCTCTTTGAAGAAAATGACGAAGCTGTATTTGTGGGATTGGTCGGTTCTTTCGGACGAGTCCGCAAGGTTTGAGAACTTGGTAGCGGGGCATCTATTAAAATTCGTCCATTATCTGCGCGATGTTTTTGGGTTTCGCTCTGATCTTTACTATCTGCGGGATGCGGAGGGTCGGGAAGTGGATTTTCTGGTTGCGGTGGACAATAAGCCGTGGTTTGCGGTGGAGGCAAAGCTTTCTGACACAATACCCTCTTCTCATTTGAATTATTTCGGCGCGAGACTGCGAATTCCTTTTTTGTATCAAGTAGTGTTTCAGCCCAAAATTGACATAATGGTTGGTAATGTTAGAGTCATAAGCGCGGACAAATTCCTTACCGCCTTTGTCTAAAAAAGTCTTTTGCAGTTTTTGTCAAGTACAATTTACAAAAAAGTGAGTTTTTTGCAAAACTAAACCGCCGGGAGATGTGTTTGGGATCGTGATTTTTTAGATCACTTTCTTTAACACACCGCTCGGCGGTTTCGGGTTAGGCGGGGGTTCAGCGGGCGGGTGGGTAGCAGGTCCAGATGTAGGGTTCCCAGTTTGGTTTATCTGTGTCTGGGACACGGAAAACCAGACTGGTACTCTTCACCTCAACCTCCACGGTCAAACCTTTTGCCTTGTGGAGGTGCGGGCTGATCTGGGACCAGTCACACCAGTCCTGCCCAAACCTCCACTCCGTTGGGACCGTCTCGCGGATTCCCGACAGGTAGAAGTAGCCGCCCTCGAACCTGCTCGTCGTGTATTCTGTGATGGCGTACATTTGGTCTGCAGATACAATCACCCGCGGCGGCTGCGGGGTCGGTCTCGATGCAAGCTCGGTCGGGGACATGGGCGGGTGTGCACTGCAGTCGCAGTCTTCTGGTAAGCATGCGTGGTAGAGGTGAAGGAACTTTGCATCCACCAACGCTCCGGTCAGCATCACATTGATGAAAATCAAGACGGTGAGTATTCCGATTAGAATTTGGCGTCCCATTGTTGAGCTCCTTTTGTTGTTGGTTTTTTGCCACACGACACCCGCGGGCATTCGAATCAAACTAGGGAGATTATAGAACAAAATTTGCCAAAATGCAACCTATAGTGACATTGGGGGAAAAATGAGTGGAAGATTTTTTGGGGAGACACCCCCAAACAGAATTCAAATGCCTTTAGGGGTGTCTCCCCGAAAAGCGGGGGAAGGAATTTAGTTAGGCTCGAGAGACATACCCGCCTGTGCTGGTATTTACCAAAATTGTCTCACCGATTTTAATAAACAAAGGAACCTTTATCACTGCTCCGGTTTCAATCTCGGCGTCTTTGTAAACTGTTGTCGAGGTGTTTCCGGCATAGCCGGGTTCGGTGTAAACCACTTTAAATTCTAATTTTAAGGGTAATTGGGGGGAGAGGGGAGTATCCTCAAAAAATAAAATTGTAACAGTCACCCCATCTTTAAGAAATTTCTCTTGTCCCTCAAACAAATCTAGCGGAAGATCAATTTGTTCGTGGGATTTTACATCCGTTAGGTGAACAGCGCTAGCATCCTTGTATAAATAATCAAATGTCTTGCGTTCAATATCCGCTTCCTCGACCTTGTTTCCATTGTTAAGTGTAATTTCGCGCACCACGCCATTTTTTAAATTTTTGCATTTAACTCTGATAATTGCCCCTCCTCGAGCGCTTTTAACATGTTTATAGTCCAGCACCAGCTGGGGAGAGTTCTCATGAGTAAAAACGATGCCTTTTCTTAACTCTGTTGCGGAAAGCATATAGTCTGGTATTATACTCGCATGAAACCGCAAGTTACAACTCTGCCAACAGGACTCCGTATTCTCACAATCCCAAATCCCAATGTCGAGACGGTCAATGTAATGATTTTAACCTCAATCGGCGGTCGTGTAGAATCCCCGGAGGTTTCGGGAATTGCTCACTTTTTAGAACACATGGCTTTTAAAGGAACGCCAAAAAGACCCAATCCCATAGAAATCAATCGAGAAATTGAGCTTTTAGGCGCCCGAACCAACGCTTTTACTTGGCAGGAATTTACCGGTTATTTTATTATGGGAAACAAGAGTCATTTGGCAAAATATCTGGACATTTTAAGCGATATTTACCTAAACTCAACTTTTCCTGTCAACGAGATGGAAAAAGAGAAAGGAGTTATATTAGAGGAGATTAAACTTCACAAAGACGAGCCAATTTACCGCGCTGGAGATTTATTTTTTGAGGCAACTTTTGGCAAGGGGGTTTTGGGTCGCTCGCTTTTGGGGACCGAAGAAACAATCAAGGGCATGACTAGAGATAATTTTATCAACTTTAAAAAGAATTACGCCCCCAAAAATACGCTCCTTGCCGTTGCCGGAAACGCGGAATTGTCCCAAGTTTTAAAAAATTTAAAGGATTTAGGTTCGTGGAAATCCCAGGGTTTGTCCGTAGAGGAAAAAAAGGAAAATCCGCAGTCAACTATTTTGTTGGAGACTCGGCAAAGCGAGCAGGCACATTTAAGATTGGGGATAAAAACCTGCAGGATGCTCTCATCACTAACACCAGTTGTTGATGTTCTTAACGCTCATATTGGAAGCGGGTTGGGGAGCTTAATGTTTGAGGTTCTGCGGGAAAAAATGGGTTTGGCGTATTATTGCAGTTCCAGCGCTGTTTATTATCAAGACACCGGTGTACTTAAAATGTCGGCCGGGGTGGCAACGGCAAAGTTGGAAGAAGCATTAGTTGGGATGATAGGGGAAATTAGGGAAATTATAGAACAGGGAATAAAACCAAAACAATTGGAAAGAGCCAAAGAATATATCAAAGGTGGGTTGTATATGGGGCTAGAAACCACCGAGGGATTAAACGAATACTACGCCTTTGATCTACTACTCAAAGGAAAATTGCAAGAACCTCAAGAATACGCTCGTAAAATAGATGAGGTAACGAGTGAAGACATCAGCAAATTTTTAAAAGAAAAATTTGTACCTCAAAACTTAAGCTTGGCAGTAGTAGGGAATTATAAGAATAAAGAGAGGTTGGAAGAAATAGTTTATGGAAAATAATACCTTCTCTGAAGTTAAAACGGCTCTTGCAAACAGTAATCATGTGCTTATCCCTCTCCACTTCCGTCCCGATGGGGATTCGTTTGGAAGCGCTCTTGCCTCGTACTACATTTTGCAAAGCATGGGCAAGAACCCCACAGTCGTTTGCGCCGATACTATGGGGAGTTTTTATGATTTGCTACCCGAGTACAAAATTGTCAATTGGGAGACTGGGTTAGACAAAATGGATATGTCCAAATACGATACCCTGCTGGCTTTGGATTCTACCGATTTGGCAAGATACACTAAAGATAACAAAATCAATTTTACCTTGCCACCAAATCTCAAGATTATTAATCTTGATCACCACCCCGGTAATAGTTATTTCGTCAGAAACAAACTTGTTTATTTTGGTGGGGTAAATTATGTGGATACTACAGCTAGTTCCACGAGTGAGATAATTTACCAAATCTTTAGGGAAGGGAGGAAATTTTCGGGTGACACCCCTAAAGGCACTGTTTTGGGGTGTCACCCGAAAATTCTAAAAATGATTTTGCTGGGTATTTTGTCCGACACGGGGCATTTGAAATGGAAAATTTCTCCAAAGCTCCTTGGCATTGTCGCAGAACTTATCTCAACCGTGGATTATCAAGAACTGTCTAGCATTATGCTTTACAATTATCCCAAAGAGAACAAAAAATATCTCTCAATCATTTATAATAATCTTAAGTTTAATGATGAGAAAAGATTTTGTTATAGTAAGATTAGCCATCAAGAGTACCTTGATAGCAATATTGAACCAGATAAAGTTGGTGGGGCGGTGGACTCCATCAAGGATATTAGAGGATACGACTTTTGCTTTACTCTAAATGAGGAAGAACCCAAAAGAATTCATGTGAGTTTTAGGTCGCAAAAAGGCGTGGATACATCAATTTACGCTAAGGCGCTCGGGGGTGGGGGACACAAGGCGGCTTCTGCAGCACTATTGCTTGGCATAGATTTAGAAGAGGCGGAGAGAAAGGTGTTGGGGGTGGTTGATAATTTTCAATTTTCAAAATCCAAAAACTGTTTTGATGTTTGAATTTTAAATTTTGAATTTGTTTAGAATTTAGAGTTTAGATATTAGAATTTAACAATATGCACTTCTACATCGCCTTAACAATTGGCTCGATTTTGCTTTTATACTTTACCTACTTTCTTTCCAAAAGAGAGGGGTTTTTGGAAGAGCAGGTTGTGGATTTGCTTTTTGTTATGGCTGGCGCGTTTTTGCTCTTTGGCAAAATAGCCTATTTAATTTTAAACCCGAGAATTTATGGCTATTATAATTTAAACTCCATAATGCAGGCGGGGTACGATGTCTGCTTTGGAACGGTGTTTGCCATTTTTTTCTCTTATATTTATATTAGGCTTTTTCGTCAATGGTCTTTGTATAAGGTCTGCGATGTTTTGGTTAAAGGTCTAAGCATTTTTTTGGCAGTTGTGTATTTCGGGTCATTCGAGCAGTATGGGAATCTTCTAGACCTGTTCTCGGGAGGTTTCTGGTTTTTGATGTTTTTAGTCTTTAACTTTTTAGATAAAGGTTTAATGGTTGGTAGGAGCTCTAAAGTCTATAAGGTGAGGAGGCTCAAACCGTTTGTTTTTGCGGGTCTTAATTTTTATCTTTTTACAATTACTCTAATTCTTTTTTTAACCTCGTACAGTGTTCTTACGGATGTTAAATTGCTTATAGCAAAGGTGGTCTTGTACTTTGTCTTGTTTTTGATTACAATTATCTATATGGCAAAAGAAGTCGAAAACAAGGGCTTTGTCGAAAGCATCAGAAAAAGTTTGCTTTTAAAAAAGAAAAAAATCGAAAAGGAAGAGGCCGAGCTTAAGGCGCAAGATCCGTCACAGCAGGATTATCAAGATGGAGAAACAGCTGTAGAAGAAGGAGACGCGGTGGCTTTTGATTTAGAAAAGGAGTCGCTGGTAATGCAAAAAGGAATGTACGCTAAATTAAAAGGTACCATAGAAAAAACTCTTGCTCTGATCAACCTTGGAAAGTATGGCAAGTGCGAAAAGTGCGGAGGAAAAATAGAAGAAGCTAGGCTTAAAGCCAATCCTTACGCTACCACCTGTGTTTCCTGCGCCAACAAATAGGCAATGGACATCCCAATCATTTATCAAGATAAAAGCTTATTAGTTGTGGACAAACCGTGGGGGGTTGTGGTCAATCGGTCGGAAACCCAACGGGGAGAGACGGTTCAGGATTGGGTGAGGGCGAGGTGGGGGGAAGTAGAGGGGGTGGGGGATTTTTATGAGCGCAGTGGTATTGTGCATCGATTAGATAAGGATACCAGTGGCATACTCATCATTGCTAAGAATCTAGAAGCGTTTGGGGAACTGCAACGGCAGTTTAAATCCCGCGAAGTCGAAAAAGAATACATTGCGCTGGTTCATGGAAAAATGTTACAAGAGGAAATAGTTGTCAATGCTCCGCTAGGTCGCAATCCTCGAAATAGAATTAAATGGGCGATTGTTCAAGGCGGGCGAGAATCCACGACTGCTTTTTCTCTCATCTCCCAATTTAGCAACGAATACGGCGATTTTTCCTTAATCAAATGTGTACCCACAACTGGAAGAACGCATCAAATTAGGGTTCATTTGGCAAGCATGAGAATGCCGATTGTGGCAGATGTATTGTATGCTGGAAGAAAGAGGCATAAAATAGATGGCAAGTGGTGTCCCAGAATGTTTTTGCACGCTACAAGGCTTTCGTTAACGCATCCAACGACGGGTAAAAGAGTAACTTTTGCGAGTAAATTACCTAAAGAATTGCTAGAAATTCAAGGGGGTAGTACCCCGTAGGGGTACTACCCCATAAATACAATGCTTCCGCCGTTAATACTACAAATTGCTATTATCATTTCGGTTGCTTTTGTCGGTGGAATGATTGCCCACAAACTACGGCTTCCGGTAATAGTTGGTTACTTGTTTGCTGGGGCGGTCTTTGGAGCTTTGTTCTCCGCAAGAATAGAAAATCCCGAGTTCGTAAACTTTTTTTCGGAAATTGGGATTGCCCTTTTGCTTTTTACTTTGGGCATAGAATTTAACCTGGATCATTTAAAGGTTGTGGGAAAACCGGCAGTTTTGGGGGCTTTGGCGCAGATTGCAATTGTGGCAACGGTGGGGTTCTTTCTTTTTCCCGTGGTGTTGGGTATCAGTTATCTGCAGGCGTTATTTTTATCACTGGCTATCTCCTTAACCTCTACCGCTGTTGTAGCAAAGGCTCTTTATGATCGGGGAGAAACCAATTCGATTTATGGGGAGTTAAGTTTGGGGTGGCTGGTGGTGCAGGATTTAGCGGTATTACCAATAATGGTGTTGCTAACGCTTTTTAGCGGAAAAATAGGAGTGTGGGAAATACTAATACCAATTGCAAAGGCGGGATTTTTGTTTTATTTAACACTAATATTTGGTAGGAAAACGATTCCGTACCTATTCAAAAAACTGGCAATCGCATCGTCCAACGAGTTGCTATTGCTCGTCAGCTTTGCATTTGCGCTACTGTTTGCTTCCTTTGCCTATGAGCTGGGGTTGCCCTTTGCCGTAGGAGCGTTTTTGGCAGGGGTAATTTTAAGCACCGCCACGGTTAATCACGAAGTTTTTGCCCAAATTAGACCAGTTAGAGATTTGTTCGCCTGTTTATTTTTTGTCTCCATTGGGTACTTCGCCTCCTCAAATTTTAACCCGTCGTCTGTGGGAGCCATCATCATCCTTTTAATTTTTGTATTGGTCATAAAAGTCTTGACGGTGTTTTTGCTGTGTTTAAATTTTAAGCTTCATACTAAAGTGGCGTTTTTAACGGCCTGCGCCATGTTTGGGGTCGGGGAGTTTTCTTTTATCTTGGGACGAATTGCCCTAGACGAACAAATTTTTGATAATAGAATCTTTAATATTTTGACTATGGTGGTGGTTTTGTCTATGGCGCTAACGCCAATTATGATGTCCGTTGCGTACAAAATGTACCTCTATCTGCTTAAATTTTTGAAAAGATATTCTCCTAAAATATATCAAAAAGTAGTTGCGGGACACGATTCGGAAGTAAGTTTTCCTAAAAAGGATCAAGAGAATCTGCGGGATCACATTATCATCGTGGGGTATGGGAGAGTAGGGAGGCAGGTGGCGTTCATTCTTGATTTGGCGCAAATGCCTTTCGTAGTTATAGATTACCACCTTCCCCACTTAAAAGATTTGAAGAGTAAAGGGAAACCGTTTGTTTACGGAGATGCCACAAATGAGGAGATACTTATTGCATCGGGCATAAAAAGTTGTACGGCGGTTTTGGTTGCCGTGCCCGATGTAAACGATAGCGAGGCAATTTTAGGACACTGCTTGCGACTAAACTCCACGGCAAAATTTATTGCTCGCGCTCACAAGGATAAGGATGCCGCCCGACTTAAAATAAGGGGCGTGTCGCGTGTTGTAGAGCCAGAGTTTGAAGCGTCCATTTCTTTAGCGCGCCACGCGCTGTATTTTTTGGATTTTGAGTTGGAGAAAGTGGAATCACTGTTGGCAAAAGCCCGCAAGGGTTATAGATATTAGTAAAATCCCATAGATTCCCTTAAAGTCCCTTAAAGGATTCTAGGGGATTCTAGGGGAATTTGGAGGAATATAAATACTTCCACATACCCTCTAACTTATCCCATAGCTAGGAATAACAAGACTATAAGTTATCGTAGATAGTAAACCGCTTGTGGCAAGCCTATTCAGGTGTTTGTAAGATAACCCCAATGCCACGAAAAACCCTGCGCCCCAAAAGAACCCGCCATACCCGCTCTTGGAAACAAGCCCATGCGGTAAAAAAATTCTTTAAAAAAGTCCGTTTGGTGCTTTTTGGTATCTGTTGCGTGCTATTTTCTGGCGCTGTTTTGTACGCGCTTTCGGTTTTTAATCTTTTTAAAGCCCCTTTTGTTTCAGCGTCCGACAACTATGCTGGGGTTACAACCGCTTGGGACGGCAGGTCTAGCCTTAATGTATTGTTTGGTAAAAACGATGGGGGATCTTACGGTTTACTACGGGTAGTGCCTGATTTGGGTAGTTATCAGTATTTACTTTTTCCCGAAGGAGAAATTAGGGAAATAGGAACAAAATACGCTTTGGCGGTAAATCGCTATATTAGTTGCGATACCAATGGAGAAAAAGTTGTCAAAACGATTTTAGGAGATTTTGAAAAAGGTGAAATTGGTGAGGGAAATTATGCCAAGTTTTTGTTGAGCCTAAAGGAAAACGCCAAGTTTGCTCGAGATGGTGTCAAAACCAATCTTTCTCTGCCTGAAGTCTTTTTGCTGGCTAATTTTATGAAAACCGCTAAAAAGTCGGAGGTCTCAACTGTAGCGATTGATGCGGGAGGCGACGGCGCAAAATTTGATTTTCTGTGGCAGCAAACCCTCAACGAACGAATCTTAGGTGAGGAGGGTGCAAAAGTATTGGTTTTAAACGCTACCCAAGAGCCAGGGCTGGCAACGCAAATGGGTCGCATTCTAAAGAATTCCGGTTTGTATGTGCTGGACGCGCAGAACAGCGAACAAATTTTTGATCAAAGCGTCGTCGCCTACAATGGCAACTCCTACCCCCAAACTCTAAAAACCATCTCGCAAAACTTAAATTTAAAAACAATTCTTTGGCAAGATGATTTGTCGGTCTATACTTCAAACGCCTACCGGGCGGATATTATTGTGGTTGTTGGAGTTGACAAGATAGGTAGCCTTTGATAAAATTTTTACAGGTCTCTCTCCTTTCTAAATCAGGGCGCTAATTGCGCCCTGATTGTCGTTTGGTTTAGGTGTAGTACAATGGGGGATAACATGTCGTCGTAGCTTAATGGATACCGCGCCCGCCAAACGCTGAGCCGTTAGGCGATGCGGGCGGGAAGCAATTCCGTAACACTAGTCACCGTAGCTCAATGGATAGAGCAACTCCGTCCTAAGGAGGAGGTTGTGGGTTCAACTCCCACCGGTGGCACCAATAAATTAGAGGGATTAGAGGGAGCAGAGGGAATAGAAGGGAGAAACTGTTGACGAGGGGGTTATTTTATGCGCATCATAATGTGAGGAGAGAGAACGACAACCATGAACGAAATACTTAAATTGATTACCATCGCAATTGGTGTGCTGGCAGTCTCTATATACCTTGCCTATCGCGAGCTGACAAGTCACAAAAAGAAATCTTTTCAGAATGCGGACTTGGCTTTGGTTGTTTCCCCGGACACTGTCTTGGTTATTAAGGTTCCCAAAGTTATCGAAGGCGAACATTTTGAGCTTTTGGCAGCTCCTGTTGCCGCCGAGCAAATGTTTTCGGCGCTACATGGGCTTTTAAAATTTACTCCCGGAATCCAAGAACACATCACATTTGAAATTGCCGCCGACAGCGAAGGCGTGGTTTTTTATTGCACTTTACCGCACCAACTCCAATCGTATGTAGAAAGCCAAATCTATGCCCAATATCCCAACGCGCAGATTACGGTAACCGCAGATTACATAAAAACCGATGACAAATTTCCTTGCTTTGCATCCATCTATCTTAAGCATGTTAAGGAAAATTACTTTCCCATTCGCACTTTTCGCGATTTTGAGGTCGATCCGCTATCTGCGTTAACCTCATCAATCGAGGAGGTTAGTCAAAAGAGTAAAGCATTTGTTCAAGTTTTGGTTCGCCCAATCGCTGATGGTTGGCAGTCCACAGGGTATCAGTATGTGGAGATGGTTAAAATGGGTACACAATCCGCGGGTTGGGGTTTAAAAGATATTTTTAAATCTTTTGGTGAGGAAATTATGGCGGTACTTGGAAACATCCCCAAAAGAGTTTTTTATACCGGTGAAGCTTACATTCCACAACGCCAGTTACCCGCTAGACCAGAGCCTGAAAGGGCGGCAGTTTTGTCCGAGGGTCAAAAAGGGGAATTAGAGTCAATTGAGTTAAAATTGTCCAAAATGGGGTTCGAAACCATTATCAGAATTGCGGTCGCCAGCCCCGACGAGGCTACAGCAAACACCCACCTTAAAAGTCTCACTGCCTCATTTAAGCAATATGGAACCTCCAATCTCAACAGTTTTACAGCCAGTGGGATTTCCAGCTTTGACGATTTATCATCTCGTAAATTTTCCACTTCGGATAGTTTTATTTTATCCACCGACGAGCTGGCATCTATTTTTCATCTACCATCAGCTTCCGTAGAAACTCCGAGCATTAGTTGGAGCCTTGCCAAAAGGGGAGAGCCGCCGATCAATCTGCCTACCGAGAACTGCACCTATATCGGTCGCACCACTTTTAGAGATCGGCAGGTAAAATTTGGGATTAAAAATGACGATGTTAAAAGCGAAGATCGTTGTCGCCACACTTATTTAGTCGGAAAAACGGGAACGGGCAAGTCCACGATTTTTGAAAATATGATTATTCAGGATATGAAAAATGGCAATGGGGTGGGTGTTATGGATCCGCATGGTGAGCTGGTGGAACACATTTTGCGCAATGTTCCCGATAACAGGATTAACGATGTGATTGTTTTAGATCCTTCCGATGCCCAATATCCTGTGGGTTTAAATTTGTTGGAGTGCTCTAATCCCGCACAAAAAAATCTCATGGCGTCGGGGTTACTCTCAGTTTTTAAGAAACACTTTGGGCAAATATCGTGGGGTCCTCGATTGGAATACCTGCTCAATAATGCTATTTTGACATTGCTTGAAGTTCCAGGAACAACAATGCTGGGGCTTACTCGTGTTTTGGCGGATGATAACTACCGCAAGTACATTACACATCGCATCAACGACCCAGTAATCATTGACTTTTGGGAAAAGGAATTTAAGGCTATGAAGGGCAACCAATCGTTATCATCCGAAGCTTTGTCTCCAATTCAAAATAAAGTGGGGAGGTTTTTATCATCTTCAACTATTAGAAATTTATTGGGGCAGAGAACATCAACCATTGACTTGACGGATATTATGGATAACAAAAAAATCTTACTCGTTAATTTGGCAAAAGGAAGAATCGGGGAGGATAACAGCAACTTGCTAGGATCGTTACTCGTAGCTCGGCTCTTTTTTACCGTGATGCAGAGGGTGGATGTGCCCTGGGAAAACAGAACGCCGTTTTATTTGTATGTTGACGAATTTCAAAATTTTGCCTCCGAATCGTTTGCGGGTATTTTGTCCGAAGCGCGAAAATACCGATTGGCTCTCCATCTGACCCACCAATACACGGCGCAAATTCCCGAAGAAATGCAAATGGCAATTTTTGGCAATGTGGGATCAATCATCGCTTTAACCTTAGGCGCACAGGACGCCAAAATATTGGAACCCGAGTTCGCCCCGGTTTTTACCGAAAACGATTTAATAAATTTGGAGGCGCACCATTTTTACATTAAATTAATTATTGATGGTATGACCAGCGCGCCGTTTTCGGGTGTTTCTATTCCTCCTCCCACAAAAGAAGAATGGACCAACAACACCGAAAAAATTCTTAATTTAAGCCGTCAAAAGTATTCTCGACCGTTGGCTGATGTAGAAGATAGAATTCGCAAGTGGGTGGAGCGACCGTTTGATTTAGGCATGGCAATCGCGGAGGAACAGAGAGGGAAAACAGAAACCAAAATAGAACAAGATACGGAATCAATAGATAACAAGATAGAAGGAGAATACAAAATTCGAGGGGGTACTACCCCTACGGGGTAGTACCCCAATTTTCTAAATTTAAGGAGGTGAGTAATTATGGATGACAGACAAACTCAACTGGTAAAAAGTTCTCTTTCTGCGGCTGTGTCCTCACTTAATTTGGCAATGGAAATTATGGGAGGTTCTTCTCGGGAGTTTTCTCATGGCAAAAGGGAGGAGTCGCGAGTTTCGGATAGACCTTTAATGACGGGTATTTTTGATGGTCTAAAAGCGACCTGCACTGACGGTAAGGTCTACGATGTAGCTCCTATTTATATTGTAAAAGCAGGTCTTGTTGTGGGAGATACCTTAAAGCTAGATAGATTAGATCCGCGAGGCAAGGCCTACTTTTTGCAATACAAAAGGGTTAAAAGAAAAAAAGAAACTGGAGTCATTGCCAAGAAAGAAGGCAAATGGGTCATTGTTACTTCCAGCGGTTCCTACAAATTGTACCCAGAGGCGGTGGAGAGATGGCAGGCTCAAGAAGGAGACGAAGCCACAGTCTTGTTGCCCGAGGAAAACCCCCAATCTCCTTACGCTAGCATGGAAACAGTCGCAGGTCGCGAGGTTCATGACGAAAGAAGAGAAGAAGCGGTTCCACAAAAGGTTGTGGTAAAAGAAGAACCAGCTAAAGAGGTTAAAGTAGAGGCAGAAGAGAAAGTAAAAGAGGAGAAAGAAGAAAAAAAGAAAGCGACTGCCAAAAAGGAAACTGCTGAAAAAGAGGAGAAAGAAAAATCTGCTCGTGTGGTGCAGGACGACGACTTAAGATAATCCTTCGGTGTCAGAGTCGTCAAAGTCCGTGTCGGGAATGGAGAGCTCGTATTCTTCTAAGGTAGCGTGCCTGATGTAAGGCTTGGTTTTTTGTCGGTTATTTTTATCCGGCTCCTTTATTGCGCCCTTTAAGTTATATTTTTCTGGAACAACAACTGAATGAGTAGCTTTTTTTGACTTTAAGATTTTAAGGTTTTTGGTGGCAATGGTGTTAAGAGGATCAATTTTTAGAGCTTTAGAAAAACAACTTTTGGCTTTGGCAGAATCCGCAAGGTTAATGTAGGTGGTTCCAAGGCGATTTAAGGCGTCAACATTTTTGGGAAAGGCTTTTAAAATTTGCTCGTTGAATTGTTTTGCCTCGGGCCATTTTTGGTTAATGGCGCATTTTATGGCGCTTTGGGTAAGTTGCAGGAGGGTTAGGTTTTCCATTAGTCTACGAGTTTAAATTCTTGAACGAGATTGTCAAGGGGGTAATTTATCCTCCTACGCCAAGGCTTCGGAGGATTGATGGTTGCTAAATTCGCTACACTCATTAAGCAACCAATCAAAAGTACAGCGCGCGGATCTAGGGTTCTCTCGAAAGAGTTCTCTAAATCCGCGCGGGTGAGAGGGGGATGGGACGAAAAGCTAGTTAGCGCACTTCGCGAATCCCCCTTCGTCCAACGCCCATGTTCGTTGTCCGTCTAGTGCTAAGCACCAGGCGGAGCAGACTAGGTCCCCTCTCCTCTTCCACTGATACCCGCAGGGGCTTCCTGCGGTCGTGGAAGAGACGGAAGGAGCGACAGTCGGTTCCGGATCCGGAGGAGCTGGAGCTGAGGTGGGCGGTGAGTCTGAGTCTTCTGCGAGAAGACCCGAGAGCCAGTCCACCCAACTGAAAATTCCGATGGTCACTGTGTCGGCGATTGCACCGCCGATAGCATCTTTTTGGTATTGAGGCCACTCTTCGATTGGTTGACCCGGTTGGATCCGGGAGAGTGCCCCAATTGGATCTCCGACCATCTTGTCGAAAAGACCCAGGAGGGGGAGCTTTTTGGGGTCGTACCCGTTGCCGTACGACGGAACCCATTCCCATTCTTGCGCAGAGGTTGATGGCGGGGGGTTCCCCCACCACACAGTAGAACCCCTGGGGCGATCCAGGGTCTACCTGATAATAGGTTCCTGCAGGGCAGGTCACCTGCGCCTCGGCAGGGTGGGGGACGACGACGAACAACGGAAGGGCGGCCAGGACGACCGCTAGCACAACAAAAACCTTAACCTTCTTCATGAGGTTTTCCTTTCTCCCTGCCACAGGCAGGGAAGAATTGTGAGGTAGGGGGTTTGACCCGCCTGCGTGGGCGGGGTTGCGCGACGGTCGCGCACGAGTTACTGTATTATAACACTTTTCGTCACTATAGGTCAATGTCAGACTTACATTTTTACTTGTTGAATTTATCCAATTTAACTCCTACAATAAATCCATGCCTAAGAAAACAGAAATTCTCACAAAAGAATATTTTGATGCAACTTTAGAAACTAAGTTAGATAGTAAACTAGAGCAGAAACTGTCTCCGTTTAGGGAGGATATAAGAAAAATATACGATACTCTAGATTGGTTAGTTGGTGCGTTTAAAAAATTTGACGAGGAGCATACTTTTCATTCCTCCAGAATTTATGGTCACGAAGAGCAATTAGAGAATCACGAAGTAAGAATTGGGGTACTGGAGAAAAAAGCTACATAGGGATTTCGGGGAGACACCCCTAAAGGCAAGGAATTGTTTTGGGGTGTCTCCCCCAAAAAATATGTCAGGACATTCACATTCTCACAACATTAAAAGAGCCAAAGACTCTACCGATGCCAAACGAGCCAAAGAGTTTACTAAAATCTCGCGGTTGGTTATTGTCGCGGTAAAAAAGGGTGGGGGCGATCCCAATTCCAACCCCAATTTACGGTTGGCAATAGAAAAAGCTCGTGGGGCTAATATGCCCAAAGAAAACATTGACCGCGCTATCAACCGCGCTTTAGGGGTAGCAGGAGATGGTGGAGAAATGTACGAGTTGCGTTATGAAGGCTACGGACCCGAAGGGGTGGCTTTGATGATTGATGTGGTCACCGACAATAAAAACAGAACTCTTGCTGAAGTACGGCAAACACTGAATAAGTTTGGGGGATCCTTGGGCGAGCCCGGGTGCGCCTCTTATATTTTTGGCAACGATCCGCAAAATCCTCGATTCAGAATTCCCGTTGCGGACAATGTCAAAGCCAAAATTTTGGAATTGGTGGAAGAGTTGGAAGATAACGACGATGTGCAGGATGTGTTTTACAATTTAGAAGAATGATTATAATTGGTATTGACCCCGGAACCGCCATCACTGGTTACGGCATAATCGGCTTTGTAAAAAACAAACCTCTCAAGGTTGTTTCCTATGGTTGTATCTCGACGCCGGCAAATACGGTAATGTCGGGTCGTCTTTTGACTTTATATCAGGAAATTGGCAAGCTGTTGGATAAGCATAAACCTAAGGAAATTGTCATTGAGCGGATTTTTTTTAACACCAATGTCAAGACGGCGTTAAGCGTGGGGCAGGCTAGGGGAGTCATCATGCTTGCCGCCGAGACACGCAATATTCCACTTTTTGAGTACACCGCCTTGCAGGCAAAATTGGTCTTGACCGGTTACGGGCGCGCCAAAAAAAAGGAGATGCAACTCGCGGTTCCGAAATATCTTAATCTCACAGAAAAAATTAAACAAGACGACGCAGCTGATGGTCTTGCCATGGCAATAACTCATTTAGTTAAAATTCATCGCTATACAAGCTATGCTTAAATTATCTCAAAAAAGACCGCGGTTTATTCTTGCCTCTGCCATCACCTTGGCTTTTTTGGCCTATTGTTTTTTGCTTCCCGCGGGTTTTAGGCTTCAAGCCGCCTTAATCGGCTTTACGGGATCTTTTTTGGTGACAGTTTTGGCGTTGGGGTTTGCCCGAAAAAATAAGTCTTTTTTAATTTCTTTAATCATCCCTTTCTTTTTAAGTCTAGCACTGTTTTTTGTCTCCTATTTCTTTCAAAGCTTAAGTTTGCTATTTAACGCTTTATTTTGCGTTATTGCCACAATTATCTACTACTTTACGCTTTTGTCGCTAAATGTTTTTTTGGTTTCCGAAGAAAAAGAAATAGAAATCCCGCTTTTGCGACCGGCATCGACCTTTGCCTTTTTAATTGTGCAATTCACCTTGTTTTTAATTGTCGCTTTAATCTACAAGATTCCTATCTTGCTGTTAGTCGCCACGCCAATTACATTTTTTGTTTGTTATTTTATGGGGCGGGCTTATTTTTGGAGCCAGGGGGAATTGGGGTTGGGGAGGGGACTGGCAATTGTGGTTGCCCTATTTTGCTCCCAGCTCTTTTACGCTTTGGCTTTTTTTCCTTTGGAGGACTTGTTTAGATCGCTTGTAGTGAACGCTGGTTTTTACACACTGGTGAGCTCGTTGTATTCTCTAGAAAAAAATACTTTTAGAACCAAGCAGGTGCTGGAGTACCTGACAATTTTTGCGGGAATACTTCTTTTTATCTCCTTAGTCTAAAAAACATTAACTAGCCTTAGCAAACCCTATAGTATACTGCTATCCTAGTTTGACATACTATAGGGTGTAGATGGGTGTTTGTCATAGTTATAAGCCTTTAGCTGTCGCTTTTGTCATAGTTGTGGATAAGTTGTGGGGGGGATTGGAATTTGTCTAATTAGACCAATTAGTTCAATTGGACTAATTCGTTGAGATACAGGAGAAGTGCAAAGAACAATTATTTTAATTGTTAATTGTTTTAGTATATTGCTAGTATTTTCTGAAATACCAATTATTGCTATTTCCCCCGGTATTTAGTTGTATTAATTTGGATTCATCTAAATTCCCGCAAAATCCCTATTTACAGCTACTTCACATCCCTGTAGTCGTTAAACATACATTTAACGACAATGCGGGTGTAGGGGTTTTGCTCTACTCTTGGGGTTTGTGGGAGCAAAACTTAAATATTTTAAGGATCTTAAGTTAACTTAAGTAAAATAAATTACTTAAGTAAGGTTTGTTATGTTCCCCAAGGGTTTTGTTGGGTTCAATTTGTCTAATTAGCCTAATTGGACTAATTGGTCAAATTTGCTAATATGAATACATGTTATTAAAAGAGCTACTCGTAGAATACCTAGAACATCTGGAGCTAGAAAAGAACATGTCACAAGGCACAATTAGAATGTATCATTTTTACCTGCAGGACTTTTTGGTGTTTGCTTCTAAAGCATTAGGTCATGAGGCAAGCGAAAAAGACATCAGCGAAGACTTGGTTAAAAAATATCGGTTGAATCTCAATCGTCGCGTGAGCAATAAGTCTAAGTTGGAATATAAAAGATCAACCCAAAAAGTTTATCTTGTGGCACTTCGCAGTTTTGTAAAATGGCTTATATTGAGCAAGGGGTACAATATCATCTCGCCGACAAAAATTGAACTAGGACGATCTGAAGCGCAGGTTCCTAAATTTCTTTCTCGTAGCGAGGTTTTAGAGCTCTTGTCTTTGCAAAATCCCAACAAAAAATCTGGTTTGCGAGACAAAGCCATGCTGGAGATTCTGTTTTCCACCGGAATGCGGGTTTCGGAACTTGTAGGGTTAAATAAAAATGATTTCACTACGGCGGTACTTTCGCGTGGAGAATTTAGCGTCATTGGAAAAGGTCGCAAGGTTAGAACAGTTTATATCAGCAATTCGGCAAAACAGGCATTAAAAGCTTACCTTACAGTTCGCACCGAAGATTTTGAACCGTTGTTTTTAAGATATTCAGGACGAGCCATGGATAAAGATGATGTGTTGGGTGAATCTTTGCGCTTAACTGTGCGGTCAGTAGAAAGGCTGATTAAGAGGTACGCGCTAAAAGCTGGGATTCGCCAAGATGTCTCGCCTCACACCTTGCGCCATTCCTACGCTACAGACCTTCTGATTGCTGGCGCCGACTTACGGTCGGTGCAGGAGTTGTTGGGTCATGCTAATGTCTCAACTACCCAAATCTATACCCACATCACTAATAAACAGTTAAAAGATGTGTATCAGAAGTTTCATGGTAAAAGTTGAGTGGTATGTCGTTAATCCCCAATCTAGAACTTGCAGGCTCTAAGACTATGTAATTATGATTATAAATACTTATAAACCCGTGGGGGTAACATCATTTGAAATAATTAGACAGGTAAAAAAGCGCTATCCTGGTCAAAAGGTTGGTTATGTGGGAACACTGGATCCTATGGCAGACGGGGTGTTACTTGTTTTAACTGGTGACGATACCAAAAAATGTCAGGAATTGGTCGATCTTCCTAAGGAGTATGAATTTACCGTGGTTTTTGGAATTGCTACAGATAGTGGTGATATTTTGGGATTGGTAAAGCCCGAAATTCCATCAACGATTGAGATAACAGAGAAAAGTTTAGAGGCAACTATAGCAAAATTTGTAGGTAAATATACTCAAACAGTACCGGCTTTTTCGTCGGTTAAGTACAAAGGCAAAGAGCTTTACAAACTTGCCCATAGAAATTTAGCTCCAGCCGATTTGCCTGTCAAAGAGGTTGCAATATATAAGATAGAGCTTCTAAAATTTAAGACACTCCCCTACTCCGAATTGGAAAAAGAAATTTTTGAGCGGTTAAAAAAGCTTGGTACAAATGTTAAACAGTTTAGAGGAGAACAAGTTATTACAGCTTGGCAGGATTACTTTAAGGGGTATAAGGGAGATAGGGGTGATAGAGATGCAAAAATAGCAACAATACGAGCTACTGTTTCGCGAGGTACATATATTAGAAGTTTAGCGGAGGATATTGGGAAAAAGCTGGGAACATCTGCTATGTGCTTAAGTATTACCAGGACTAAAGTCGGAGATTGGTCCTCGATTAGGGATTATCCCTAATTCGGGATAATCCCTGTTTTAGATTGTTCTAACAATGTAACTGCTGAGACACTATCTGTTTTGCTTAATCGCATAAGTATTACCCCTTGGGTACTACGGCTTTGTTTTGCCACCGTTTTTATTGGGAGTCTTATTACTTGTCCTTCTTTGGAGGTA
This sequence comes from Patescibacteria group bacterium, assembly GCA_018896215.1. Taxonomy (NCBI): domain Bacteria; species Patescibacteria group bacterium. The sequence goes on along the minus strand of JAHINB010000017.1, from coordinate 12,619 downwards.
ATTAAAAGATCGGTCTCAATACCCGCGTCAATTTCGGCAAGGACTTTGGTGCAAGTAACATTCCCATTTCTTGTGCTGACTTTGGCTGTTTTTACACCCTTGCCACCTCTTTTTTGCAGTGGGTATTCGAAAAGCGGGGTTCTTTTGCCATAGCCTTTTTCGGTTACAACTAAAAGCTCCGCTTTGCTGTTATTGGCTATTTCGCATCCCACAACCTTATCCCCCGCCCCCAGCTTAATTCCCCTTACGCCTGCTGCGGTACGCCCCATTTGTCTGATTTGCGCTTTTTGATTAAATTTAATTGACTTACCCTTGGCGGTAATTAAAATCAAAGAATCTCCCTCGTTTGTAGGCTTGACCCATCCTAAAGTATCATCGGCCGCTAGCGTAATGGCAACTATTCCCGAAGTTCTAATATTAGAAAAATCCTCTAAAGCGGTCTTTTTGACATTGCCTTTTTCGGTAACAAATGTAAGAAACTTAAAGCTGGCGTCCTTGGGAATGTTAACAAACTCGGTAATGCGCTCATCTTGAGCAATGTTAAGCAGATTCACAATAGGTGTCCCCTTAGCTTGTCTTGAGGCGTCGGGAATTTCCCAGACTCGCTGTTGATAAACTTTGCCTTTATCGGTAAAAAAATACATCACATCGTGGGTGGAGCAGCTTCTAATGTCATAGACAAAATCTTCTTTTTTAAGCTCTGCCCCTTTAACGCCTTTGCCCCCCCGCCCCTGCTTTTTGTAAGAGTCCTGCGAAAGTCGTTTAATGTAACCACCCTCTGAAATTGTTACAATAACTTTTTCATTTTTAATTAGCTCCTCGTCACTAAAGTCTGTAATTTCTGATCTGATTATTTTCGTTCTTCGGGGATCGGCGTACTTGGTCTTTATTTTAAGAAACTCTTCTTTAATTAGCTCCAACCCTTTTTGCGTAGATGATAAAAGCAAGTTGTATCCATCAATCATTTTTAAAATAGCTGACAGCTCTTCCTCGATTTTTTGTCTTTCTAAATGAGCCAGCCTCCTCAACTGCATATCCAAGATTGCTGTGGCTTGAATCTCGGAGAACTTAAATTTTTCCATCAACTTACTCTTTGCGATATCTGGCGTTTCGCTTGCTCTAATAATTTTGATGACTTCTTCTATATGATCTAGCGCAATTTTTAATCCCTGGAGAATGTGCTCCCTTTCGCGCGCCTTGGCGAGTAAAAACAAGGTTCTTCGGAAAACTATTTGTTGTCTATGTCTAATAAATTCCTCCAAAACCATCTTGAGTGTCAAAAGCTTGGGCTCGCCATCAACCAAAACCACCATATTGACATTAAAGGCTTTTTGCAGTTCGGTGTGTTTAAAGAGGTTATTTAAAATTTGCTGTGGTCGGGCGTCTTTTTTTATTTCCACGGCAACACGCATTCCTGTTCTGTCAGACTCATCGCGAATATCCGAAATACCGTCCACTTTTTTGCTTTTGACCAAATTGGCAATTTGTTCCACCAAATTTGCCTTGTTTACCATAAAGGGAATTTCGTAAATAGCAATGGTAAATTTGCCGTTTTTACCCTCTTCTATTTCTACCTTGGCTCTTTGGACTACTTTTCCCTTGCCGGTGGCGAAATACTGCATTATTCCCTCGGTATCATAAATCAAACACCCGGTTGGAAAGTCAGGACCGGGAATTATCTTTATCAGGTTCTCAACTGTAGCAGTGGACTCAAAGGGGGTATATTGGGTGAGAAGACCGTGCGTAGGAGGGGGGAGATCGGGGTGGTCGAGCATAAATACCAGCCCATCGATTAACTCTCCTAAATTGTGGGTGGGGATGCTGGTTGCCATGCCAACCGCAATCCCGAGCGCGCCGTTCAACAAAACATTTGGAATTACAGCCGGTAATACCTTAGGCTCTTGATACTCCCCGGAATAGTTCGGGATAAAATCCACTGTGTCTTTGTCAATATCACCAGTTAGTTCCTGGGCAATTTTTCCTAGGCGACATTCGGTATACCTCATAGCGGCGGGCGGGTCGCCATCAACCGAACCAAAGTTTCCCTGTGGATCAATAAGCAAATAACGCAAACTAAAATCTTGACCCATGCGAACCAAAGCATCATACACCGAAATATCACCGTGGGGGTGGTATTTTTTTAGCACTTCTCCCACAACAGCGGCGCACTTAACAAATTTGGATGAGAACGAGTGCCCTTCCTCGGACATGGCGTAGACAATCCGTCGTTGGACTGGTTTTAGCCCGTCTTTAACATCGGGAAGGGCGCGGTTGACAATAACCGACATAGCGTAGTCTAAATAGGCCTTTTTCATTTCTTCCGAAATGTCCATGCGCTCAATATCCATCAGCAAAAACTATTGTCAAAGACGAGATTGTCTTTGGTAATACAAAACTCCTATAATAATTCCCAGCGCCACGATTCCAATAATTGGACTGTGCGACAAGGCAACAGTTGGCGCTACAAGTAAGGCTACAAGATTAATAACCTTAATTAAAGGATTAAGCGCCGGTCCCGCGGTATCTTTTAGGGGATCTCCAACCGTGTCACCCACAACAGCCGCCTTGTGGGCATCTGACCCTTTTCCACCGTAGAGACCCGCCTCTATGGCTTTTTTGGCATTGTCCCAAGCGCCCCCAGCGTTGCTCATAAATATGGCTAATAATTGCCCTGTGGCAATCATTCCAACTAAAAGTCCACCCAATGCCTCTACCCCAAGCAGATATACCACAGCAACTGGAACAGCAATGGCAATTAGTCCGGGATTTACCAACTCTTTAATAGCCGAGGCCGTGCAAATGGTTACTATCTTATCGTACTCTGGTTTAGCTTTTCCTTCCATAATGCCTTTAATTTCTTTAAACTGTCTTCTAACCTCGTTAACAATGGCGTAGGCTGCTCGCGATACCGCTTGAATAGTCATTGACGAAACCAAAAAAGGAATTGTTGCTCCAAGTAACAACCCCACAAAAACAATCGGTTTGGTTATTTCTATGCCGATCAAATGTGTGTCGCTAACAAAGGATTCAAAAAGGCTTGTTGCGGCAACAACAGCGCTTCCGATGGCAAAACCCTTGGTGGCAGCCTTTGTGGTGTTGCCAACAGAGTCCAGCTTGTCTAAAATATCCAGACCCTTTTCCATTTTGCTCATTTCGGCAATTCCTTGAGCGTTGTCGGCAATCGGTCCAAAAGAATCCATACTGACGATTATTCCTGTAGTTGTAAGCATCCCCATGCCAGTTAAGGCGATACCGTAGGCAATAGCTTGAGTATCTCCTGGAAAAACCAGAACTGCGGTAATAATTGCCACGGCTATTGCCAAAACCGAGTAAACGCTGGATTCGTAGCCCACAACCAAGCCGGTTAAAATGGTCGTGGCGGGTCCGGTTTGAGTGGATTGGGCAATTTCTAAAACAGGTTTATGTTTTGCCGAAGTAAAGTATTCGGTGATGTAATAGACTACAACGGCCAAAATAAGTCCGCTTGTAGTGGCGTAAAAGAATTTAATTTCCGAAGCGTATCCCGTTGCTAAAAAGTAGAAGCCCACAATCGAAAGAACGGCGGCAACCAAAAAGCCTTTTCTAATTGCTCCCATTCCATCTTGGGTTTTATTGTCTCCCCGAACGGAAAGAATTCCAATTGCCGAAGTGACAATTCCCAAAGCGCGAACCAGAAGCGGAAAAATTACTCCTGGGAGACCAAAGGTAGCGCTACCCAAAATCATTGCCGCGACTAAAGTCACTTCGTAACTTTCAAAAATATCGGCTGCCATTCCGGCGCAATCTCCAACATTATCACCGACTAAATCCGCGATTACGGCGGCGTTTCGGGGGTCATCTTCTGGTATTCCCTTCTCAACTTTTCCAACTAGGTCGGCACCAACATCGGCGGCTTTAGTGTAAATTCCCCCTCCCACCCTCATAAAGAAAGCCAAAAGGGATCCGCCAAATCCAAAGCCAACTAAAACTTGCGTTGCCTTCTCACGAAACAATAAATAAATAATCGTCGCTCCTAAAAGTCCCAGTCCTACTGTAAGCATTCCGGTTGTTGCCCCGGCTTTAAAAGCAATCGAAAGAGATTCGCTAAAGGATGACTTAGAAGCTTGTGCCACTCTTACATTGGCGCGGGTGGCAATATTCATGCCAAAAGCTCCAATCGTGGCGCTAAATGCCGACCCCATCAAAAAGGCAAAGGCTCGGGCAAAAGCTAGGTCTTTTTCAGGCGCTGTTATGAGCAAGAGTACAAAAATCACAGCAATTAAAGGAGCTATGGTCTTAAACTGGCGTTTTAAGTAGGTATTGGCGCCCTCTCTAATAAACCCCGCAATCTCGTTCATCTCCGGTGTTCCTGTTGGTTTGGCAAGTACCAGTTTTGCCAGATAGACGGTGTAAACAATGGCTAAAAGGGCAGTTGCTAGAACAATGTAGAGTAGAATCATAGGATATCCTCCATAATCTATAAACTTAAGAATCTACCTCGGCTTGCGAGGCATTGGACATAATAAATTTTTTGCGTGGCAAGACCTCTTCTCCCATAAGCATGGTAAACACGGCATCGGCCTCTTGGGCGTTTTCCACGGTAATCTGTTTTAATCTTCGGGTAGCGGGATTCATCGTTGTTTCCCACAACTCCGCGGGATTCATCTCTCCCAATCCTTTAAATCTTTGAATAGTAACATTTTTTCCAGCCATTTGCGCTACAAATTTGTCTTTTTCCTCCTCGTCCACGAGATACTTTTTTTCTTTACCCCAGACAGCCTTAAAAAGTGGAGGCATTGCCGAATAAACAAAGCCTCGCTCTATCACTGGTAAAAGATGGCGAAACAAAAAAGTTAAGTGCAGGGTTTTAATATGGGATCCGTCAACATCGGCATCTGCCATAATGATAATTTTATGGTAGCGCAGTTTGTTTAAATTAAGTTGGTCTCCGATGCCACACCCCAGCGCCGAAATAAATGTTTTAAATTTATCGGATTTGATAATTTGATCCAGCCTTGCTCGCTCGGTGTTTAAGACCTTACCCCAGAGAGGTAAAATAGCTTGAGTTTCGCGGTCGCGTCCCTGTTTAGCGCTACCGCCAGCAGAGTCCCCTTCTACAATAAAGATTTCGGCTTTGGCGGGATCTTTTTCTCGGCAGTCCGCCAGTTTTCCAGGCAAGATACTTCCTTCTAGCGCGCCCTTTCTAATAACACTTTCGCGCGCCGCTTTGGCGGCTTTGCGGGCTTTGGAGGCAAGGAGATTTTTTTCCATAATGCTTCCGGCGTCTTTGGGATTTTCATTAAGAAAAAAGTCAAAAGCTTCTTTAAGAATACTTTCGACAGCCGGTCGCACTTCAGCATTTCCCAATTTGGATTTAGTTTGTCCTTCAAACTGCAATTTGGTGTTGGGGAGCTTGACTGAAATTACTGCGGTTAGACCCTCTCTTACATCGTCGCCAGAGAGCGGTTCCTCATTATCTTTAAGAAAGCCATTCTTTTTGGCATAATCATTAAGCGATTTTGTCAGTCCTCCCCTAAATCCAGTTAAATGCGATCCCCCTTCGGGATTTCTAATGTTGTTGGCAAAACACAAAACTGTTTCGGAGTAGGAATTGTTGTATTGGATGGCTATTTCGCAGTCAATGTCCCCTTTTGATTCGTGAACAAAAAAAGGAGTTTCGTTAATATGCTGTTTGTTTTTGTTAATCGCTTCGACAAAAGTTTTGATGCCGTTTTCAAAATAGAAAGAGCGATCTTCTCCCGCTTTGCGGTTATGGATAATAAAGCGCAATTTGGAAGAAAGGTAAGCGTACTCCTTAAATTGAGCGGTTAAAGTTTTGGGGTTGACTTCTATGGTATCGAGATATTTTTTGCTAGGTAAGAAGTAAAAAACAGACCCAGATTCCCCGCTTAATAAATAGTCGGATTCGTTGGGGAATTTACTTTTAAATTCTGCTTCGGAAATTGGTTTAACATCTTCGGTGGGGACGCTGTTGGTGTATTCCTGAATCATTAAACTGGATCCCCGCTTTACTACCACGGTAAAAAATTCGGACAAGGCGTTTGTTACCGAAAGTCCAACACCATGAAGACCACCGGCAATTTTGTACCCCCCTTCGCCAAACTTACCTCCCGAGTGGAGCTTGGTCATCATCAGTTCTAGAGCCGATTTGTTGTATTCTTTTTTAATATCGGTTGGAATTCCCCGCCCATTGTCTGTTACCGAAATGGAATTGTCGGCGTTAAAGTAAATTACAATTTGGTTGCAAAATCCAGCTAGGGCTTCATCAACAGCGTTATTAACTATCTCTGTCACTAAATGATGCAGACCTGTTTGGTCGGTTGAGCCAATATACATTCCGGGGCGTTTTCTTACGGGATCAAGTCCTTCGAGAATTTGGATTTGTTCGGCGTTGTATTGGGAATACTTGGTTTCTTTTGGCATAACTTTAAGATTCTACATTAAATAAAGATATTTTCCAACACCAACCTCAACGAAGCGTTGGTGTTAAATATTAGAGGTTTATACTTATACAAAGTTGTCAGTCGCTTGGGGTCAATTTTGTCCATATCGGATAACAAATAACTTTCCTGCGTTTCTAAAAACTCCAAAGCGTTATTTTGGCTGGCATAGACTTTGGGGTTAGTGGCAAAAAAATCCAAAACACCATTGGGGGGGAGAAGGAACAAGTTGTCCACCTTCGGTAGGTCGTCCTTTGGGCGGGGGTTGTTTTGAAGAGAGATTAGAATGCAACGGGAAATAATTGTTTCCAAAAGCAGTTTTTCCGAAGGACTGGCAAGAATTATCTGGGTATTTTGCGGAGGCTCCTCCAAGGTTTTTAAAAGAGCGTTTTGTGCCGGTACAGTAAGCCTTTGAGTGTCCAAAATTAATACTCCCCTACTCTCGCCGGCGCGGGATTTTTTAGACAAAAACTTTTTTAGATGGCGAATCGACTCTATTCCAATTCCCTTTTTGGTGTCATCGCTTACAAGATAGATATTCTCATCTCTTGTGATAGAAAATTGGGATAAGATCTCGTGGGCACGCCCCTGGCGTTTTTCAAAAGTGGATTGGGTGATGAGATAGGATGCCATAGAAACAACAAACTCTAATATCTAAACTCTAAATCCTAAACAAATCACAATTTTATAAATTCAAATGTTCAAAAAATTTGGAACATTTGTATTTTGATATTGTTTAGAGTTTAGGATTTCTAATTTAGAATTTTTTAATATAAACATCTATCTTCTATTGTACTATACTACTGTGTGTTAAAATATAAACGAGTTTGTTTCTAACGAAATTAACTAATTAACACTGCCCAAAATGACCAATCTAAAACGCAAGGGGGTAGAAGACATCCTCTTTGAAAATAAAAAAATAAATGCCGACCAACTTTCGGCAATTCGTTTGGAACGAGTAAACACCGGTCGTGAAATAGAAGACATTATTATCTCGCGAAAATACGCCACCCCATCGGACATAATTTTTGCCAAAAGTATTCTTTATTCAATTCCCGTTGCCAATTTATCTGACTTAAATTTAAGCCCGCAAATTTTAGAGCTGGTTCCAGAATCGGTTGCTAAAAAGTATACCGTAATTCCCCTTTTATCCGAGGGCGGGTTTTTAGAGGTGGCCATGAGCGATCCGCTGGATTTGGAAATTATTGAGTATCTCGAAAAAAAGACCGGTCTCACGGTCAAGCCACAGATTGCTCTAAAAAGCGAAATTGTTAAGGTAATTGCAACTCAATACAGCCGAAGTATTGGAGAAGATGTTTCTCGAGCTTTGGAAGAGGTTGGTCCCACTAAAATTGAAGAGCAGATCAAAGATATTAATAAAGTTCAAGAAGTAATCCGCGATGCCCCAGTTGCTAGAATTGTGAGCGCAATTTTGGAACTTGCTGTTAAATCCCGCGCCTCTGATGTGCATATAGAACCAACGGAGGATAAAACAAGAATCAGGTATCGTATTGATGGAATTTTACAAGAAAAACTAACCCCCTTGCCTAAAACTGTTCACGGAAGCTTAGTTGCTAGGATTAAAATCCTCTCGGGGCTTAAAATTGACGAAAAAAGAAAGCCTCAAGATGGTCGCTTTAGAATAAAAGTTGGTGAAGCCGAAACCGACTTGCGGGTTTCTACCCTTCCTACCGTTACGGGAGAAAAAGTTGTGATTAGGCTATTAAAGGATGAATCTAAATCGTTAATGTTAAAAGACTTAGGTCTTAGAGGCATGGCTTTAAAAAAATTTGAGGAGGCGCTTTTAAAACCCCACGGCATCATTTTGGTTACGGGACCTACTGGTTCGGGAAAAACGGTTACCCTTGCTACTGCGCTTTCTAAGATAAATACCGTGAGGGTCAATATTGTCACTGTGGAAGACCCGGTGGAAATTAGAATTCAAGGAGTTAATCAAGTTCAGATTAATCCCGCGGCGGGATTCACCTTTGCCTCGGCGTTGCGGGCATTTTTGCGTCAAGATCCCAATGTAATTATGGTTGGAGAAATTAGAGATGGCGAAACGGCGGAACTTGCTATTCACGCCTCTTTGGTTGGAAGGTTGGTTTTGTCAACTTTGCACACAAATTCGGCGGCGGGTGCCATCCCTCGTCTTTTAGACATGGGGGTGGAAAACTTTTTATTGGCATCAACCTTGCGAGTGGTTTTGGCTCAACGGTTGGTTAGAAGGCTTTGTCCGCATTGCAAGGAAGCCTACAAGGCTCCGCCCGAAATGGAAAAAACAATTAAAGAAACTTTAGGGTCGGATTTGGAGTCACAGCTTAAATATTTTAGCAAGGATGAATCTCTCCCCGACAAGTCGGGGAATAGCTTCTTTTCGGAAAAAGTTTCCAAAAATAAAAAAACAGTCGAACTTTTTAAACCAAAAGGCTGTGACAAATGTATGAATATTGGGTATATTGGAAGGACGGGGATTTTTGAAGTTATGCCCGAAACGGACAAGATTACCAAAATGATTCTGGAGCGCAAATCGGCAGAGGATATCGAAAAAGTGGCGCGAGATGAAGGAATGCTAACCTTAATTCAAGACGGATTTTTAAAAGTGTTAGAAGGGACAACAACCATAGAGGAGGTTCTCATGGTTGCCCGCGAATAAAGTCCCATGCGAGAACGCATGTGACTTTGTAACGCCCTTTTCCTTCGGAAAAAGGAATTTATTGGAGATACGCATTATCTTGTTATAGTATGAATCAAAGTCTTACGGTTTCATCGCTTCTGACTGACATGGTTAATATGGGCGCCTCTGATTTGCATCTTGCGGTTGGCGTTCCCCCAAGCGTAAGAATTGAAGGCGAATTAAAAATACTTGACGCGATGGGAAAATTAACCGAAATGCAAGTTTCCAACATTATTTTTTCCTGCGCAACTCCAGCCCAAAAAGACCTTTTTAATATTAATCGTGATTTGGACTTTTCGTATACCTTATCCGAAAAAGCTCGATTTAGGGTTAATGCGTATTGGCAAAAAAGCACGCCGGCGGCCTCGTTTAGAAAAATTCCTTTTGAAGTTCCTGATTTAGCAAGTTTAAATTTGCCCGCCAATATTATAAAGGAGCTTTGTAATCTACCTCAAGGTTTAGTTTTAATTACAGGACCATCGGGTCAAGGGAAGTCGACTACGCTGGCGGCGATGATAAATTATATTAATAACAGTCGCTCTTCTCATATTATTACTATAGAAGATCCGATAGAATATATTTTTACAGATAACAAATCTACTATCCACCAAAGAGAGCTTCACACCGACACCTTCTCTTGGGAAGTGGCACTGCGTTCTGCTTTGCGCCAAGACCCCAATGTAGTTTTAATTGGAGAAATGCGCGATTTAGAGACAATTTCCAGCGCCATTACCATTGCCGAAACTGGTCATTTAGTTTTGGCAACTTTGCATACTAACAGCGCTTCGCAAACGGTGGATAGAATTATTGATGTTTTTCCCGAAAGTCAGCAAAATCAAGTTAGGGTGCAACTATCTCTAATCTTAGAGGGGGTAATTTCGCAAAGATTGGTTCCAGGAATTCATAAGGGGCGCTTTCCCGCCTGTGAAATACTGCTGACTACGCCAGCCTTGCAAAATTTAATTCGCGAAGGAAAAACCCACCAGATTGATAATATTATTGTTACCAGCCAGGATATTGGAATGAAGACACTGGAAATGTCGCTTGCCGATTTGGTGTTTGCGGGAAAAATAACAGTCGAAGAAGCCAAAAAGCACAGCATGAAGCCGGCTGATTTAGCAAGACTTGTTTCTAAAAAATATGCCGATATTTAAATACAAAGCCAAAACTCCTCAAGATACCCGGGTAGAGGGAGAAGTGGAAGGCTCCTCTAAATCCTATGCTGCCTCATTGCTTGTTAAAAAAGGCTACTCGATTATTTCTTTAGAGAAGCAAAACAAGTCAAACCTTTTGTTTTTGGAGGGATTAACCACTGTTTTTAACCGGGTTTCTCTTAGCGATCAGGTAAATTTTACTTCCCAGCTTTCGGTAATGCTTTCTTCTGGTTTGGCACTTACGCAGTCACTCGAAATATTGTCGTCTCAAGCCCGAAATAAAACATTTAAAACAATTCTCGAGACAATTTTGCGAGATGTGCAAGGTGGGAGCAGTCTTTCTAATGCTATGGCAAAACATCCTCTAGCTTTTGGAAGAACTTATGTAGCGCTTTTGCGGGCAGGAGAAGCTAGTGGCTCTTTAGATAAAATAATGTTGCGGTTGGGTGCCAATTTGGAAAAAGAAAGGGAAGTAAAGGGAAGAATTAAAGGAGCTATGGTATATCCTGCCATTATCTCTCTTGCTATGGTTTTGGTTTTTACGATAATTATTGTGTTTGTTATTCCTAAGCTAACACAAATGTACGCCTCGCTAAATGTTGAGCTTCCCTTGCCGACCAAAATTATGATTGGAATATCCGATTTTGCTATTAAAAGATGGTGGGCGGCGCTTTTGGTTTTAGGAGCAAGCGTGTTTGGAATTAGAAGCTTTAAAAAAACTACCCAAGGAGAATATTTTTTTGCAAAAATTGCGCTTCGCGCGCCCATTTTTGGCAATTTAACCAAACAAAGCGAAATGGCGGATTTTTCTAGAACCCTGTCGCTTTTAATTTCTTCGGGCGTGCCAATAGTAGAGGGGTTAGACATTGTTGGGATATCGCTTTCTAATTTAATTTATCGCAACAGTATGAAAAGAGTCTCTATTCTTGTAGAAAAGGGGTTGCCTTTATCTCAAGCCTTATCTCGCGACCCAATATTTCCCCCATTGATTTTTCAAATGGTTTCGGTTGGCGAAGAAACGGGAAAAATGGACGAGGTCTTGGGAAAAGTTTCCTCATTTTACGAGATGGAGGTTGATCGGGTGATTAAAAATCTCTCAACTGCGTTGGAACCAATAATCATGATAGCCTTAGGCGGAATGGTAGGGCTTTTAATTATTTCGATTATCACGCCAATTTATAAGTTGACATCATCGTTCTAAAGGGGGTATAGTTTTTGTATGGTCTTCTGCCCTGCGACTTTTGTTCAAAAATTAATGGTTATTAAGTTATTCTAAACCACGGTGTGAGTGGTTTTTTTGTTGGAGGTGAAAGAAAATGAATAGGACAACAAAAGGTTTTACGCTGATAGAGCTTTTAATCGTGATTGTTATCTTGGGAATTTTGGCGGTGGCGATTCTTTCTGCCATAAACCCGTTGGAGCAGATCAGAAAGGCCAATGATTCGGGTCGCAAGTCCGATGCCGCGGAGCTTTTGAATGCTGTAGAAAGGTATTACACCACATTCCAAAAATATCCTTGGGCAACAACAACCGAAGCCGATAGTCCCGGAACAGGCGGTCAATTGCCTCCAGCAGCATCATGGTTAACTGAACTGGTTACCAAGAATGAGGTTAAACCAGAATTTAAGACTAGAAAGAATTTAACGGCGGCGACAGATGCGTTAAATGGTCTTACAGTAAGTGAGAATGCCACGACCAATTTGGTATATGTTTGTTTTGCTCCCGAGTCAACATCTTTTAAATCGCTAGCAACAAAGAATGCAGTTGCTGCAGTTGGAACCACGCATGTTTGCATTCCGGAATAGAAAGTAGTTAATTTAGTTAAATTTTTTGGAGGTGAGAATTATTATGAAATTGTTAAACACTGCCCGCAAGGGTTTTACATTAGTAGAACTTCTTGTTGTGATTGCGATAATTGCCATTTTAACTGGTGTTGTTTTGGTTGCTATAAACCCAGCGCAGATGATGGCGGAGTCGCGAGACGCTACAAGAATGAGCGATCTGGACAACCTGCGCAAGGCGATAGATTTGGCGTTGGCATCGGGTGATATAACTTTAACCACCACAACTGGAAGTTCTGATGTTGGCTCTAGAGCGGTTGATGGTACGGGATGGCTTCAATATACTGTAGTTAATGCGCCGGGATTGGGGAAGTATTTGGCAACACTGCCGGTTGATCCCCAAGAGTCTGCAGGAGCAATGCATTACTACTACGCGTCGGGTCTCGACGGTTATGAGCTTGATAGCATGTTTGAGTCGGCGAAATATCAGACTAAATATGCCACAGATGGTGGAAGCAGCGTAAGTTATTACGAAATTGGGACAGATCCAGGGTTGGATATAAGACC